>CACJMJ010000004.1 GCA_902594485.1 uncultured Bacteroidota bacterium | reverse complement strand
GACCTTTCCTGTGTTTTCATATCAAAAATCATTAGATAAGGTTCAGACTAATAATATTTCAAGCGTTCAGCTTGGAACTTTTAATGATGATTTTTTTGGAAGAACAAATTCGGGATTTATATCTCAACTTGATGTTTTTTCCCTTCAAACTTTTGGTGACTTTAATCAAGATCAAGAAAATGAAGGTAGTGTAACTGACATAAGAGTTATTGATGAAGACGAACAGTTAACTGCAGTTTATCTTGATTTACCATTTTATAACAATACTAATGACAGTGATGGGGACGGTGTTATAGATCTTTACGACTCTAATCCTGCAGATCAGGAGAGTGATTCAGATAATGATGGTATCCCTGATATAACAGAATCAAGGGCTGGATTAAATCCGTTAAGTAATGATTCAGATAACGATGGAATATTAGATATTAATGACGATGATAATTCAACTTATAACAACGAAAGTCAGGTATATGAAATAGATTCGATATTTGGAAATAGGAATGCTAGTTTTGATTTAAAAGTCTATCAGCTCACTTATTATTTAAGTTCATTGGATCCAGAAAATAATTTTGAGTCTTCAAAAGAATATTTTTCAAATGATAATTTTTATCAAAAAGGGTTTTATGGAAAAACTCTTCATGATGATACAGTGAATTTAAACTTTGAAGAAATTCCAGTTTTATATGCAGAAGATGATCCAAATACAGAGCCTGACGAATTAACAGAGGTTAATTATTTTGAGACGCCAAGATTACGCGCTCCTTTAGATGTTTCTTTTTTTCAGCGTTATATTATGAACCAGGAGGGGTCAGACAAACTTACTAATCAAGCAAATTTTAATAATTACTTTAATGGACTAATTGTTAGAGCAGAAAACTTTTCAGATGATCTTTTTATGTCTCTTGATGTTTTTAATGCAAAATTAGTCTTAGAATATGACTACAATTTTTATAACACTAATGGGACCGATGATTTGTCTGATGACATAATTGAGAGAAAGAAAAAGGTTAATGCGATTCCACTTGGAGGTGTTACATATAACCTTCATGAACACATAGGTTATGACCAAGCAATTGTTGAAGAGGTTGCAGCATCAGACGATAATACCCCGTCAGAAAAAATATATTTAAACGGAACTAAGTTTGTGTCTAAATTAAAATTATTTTCAGACGATAACTCTATATCATCTGAGCTGCAAGAATTGAAGGCTAAAGACGTTCTAATTAATGAGGCAAGCATTGTCTTGCATTTAGATAAAACTATTCATAGGTCAAACTACCAATTCCTCCCTCAAAGACTTTATGTCTATTCATATAATGATGGTGAGCCGATTGAGGATTACAATAAAGACTTTTCACAAAGTTTTAGTCCTACGGCTGTAAATGCAAATAAGTTTCTTTTTGGAGGACTCCTTCAGTATGATTCAAATAATACACCAACTAGTTATAAATTTAATATTACTAATCACATATCTAATATAGTTAGACATGATTCATTAAATATAGACTTAGGTTTAACAACTACATCCAATATTGAGGATATATCTCTTAAAAATGGATATTTCAATAATCTAAATAGGCTTAACTTGCCTTCACCATCAATAACACTGCCTTTTCCAGTTGCTTTATTTGGCTCTAATCCAGCTGAGTCTGATCTTTCAAAAAGATTAAAACTAGAGGTGATCTATACAGAATATTAGAAAAAACAATCATTTATTATAAATTCATAAGAAAAAACTATAATATAGTTAATTGTTAGTATTAATTTTAATATAATCTTCTCTTAATAAACATATGTAATAAGGAAAAATTATAATTATTTATTTATAATAATAATTTATTATTATCTGGCTTTAAGTTTCTCAATTAGTGAAGGAACTACTTCAAATGCATCCCCAACTACTCCATAGTCAGCAGCTTTAAAGAAAGGAGCTTCAGGGTCATTATTGATAACAACCTTAACTTTGGATGAATTAATCCCGGCAAGGTGTTGAATTGCACCAGATATACCAATTGCTATGTATAGGTTTGAAGATACTGGTTTACCAGTTTGGCCAACATGTTCACTATGTGGTCTCCAACCCATATCAGATACAGGCTTTGAACATGCTGTAGCTGCACCAAGTGTTTTGGCTAAAGTTTCAATCATTTCCCAATTTTCGGGACCTTTTAATCCTCTACCAGCTGAGACTACAATTTCTGCATCAGCAATTGTAACTGATCCACTTTCCTTTTCAATATTTAAAATCCTTTGATCTGAATCAATGCTTTTGATATCAATTTCTTCAGTTTTAGAATCATTAGAATTCTCAATTAATCCATAAGAGTTTGAAGTGATACTTATGATTTTAGTATCTGATATTAACTCAGTTAATGAGAAAGCTTTATTAGTAAAGCAAGTTCTCTTGACAGTAAATGGATTTATACTCTCAGGTAGTTCAACTACATTTGAAACAAAAGGTGAATCAGTTATACCAGATAGGTGAGCACCTAAATATTTAGAGTCTGGAGTGGAAGATAGAACAACTACATTAGCATTCTCACTTTTTATGACATCAGCTATTGCATGAGCATATTTTTTTGAGGAAAACTCATTTAGTTCTTGACTATCTATTTTTAATATCTTATCAGGGCCATATGCTTTTAAACTTTCAGCATCAGAACAATTAATAACTAGACCTGAAACTTTAACCCCCATCTTCTCAGCAAGAGCTTTACCATATGAAAGAGCCTCATAAGATGATTTTTTAAATTTATTATTTTCTGACTCTATGTATACTAAAACTGACATAAATTAAATTACTTTAGCTTCGTTCTCTAATAGATCAATTAATTTATCAAGCTCATCTGCTTTTATAAGCTTTACTTCGCTTTTAGCTTCAGGCTTATTAAATTTTATATCATTAGTTTTAGGATTAATACCTTGAGCTGGAATGATATCTAAAGGCTTTTGTCTAGCCATCATAATCCCTCGCATATTTGGAATAATTAGATCACTTTCCTCAACCAATCCCTTTTGAGAACCAACTACTAAAGGAAGCTGACATTCACTTATCTCTGTCCCTCCAGACATTTCTCTTGAGAAAGTTGCTTTGGAACCTTCAATATCTAGGTTTACACAATTTGTCACAAAATTATAATCCAAAAATCCTGCTATAAGTCCAGGCACTATACCACCATTATAATCAATAGATTCTCTTCCACAAATAATTAAATCATACTTTACTTGCTCACAATGTGCCTCAATTTCTTTTGCTACAGAATATGCGTCATTAGCTGGGCAATCAATTCTAACTGCTTTATCCGCTCCGATTGCTAGACATTTTCTAAGAGTAGCTTCTACTGATTGCTCTCCTACAGTCAAAACTGTAACATTTGCATTATTTGATTCCTTCATCCAAACAGCTTTTGTCAGGCCAAATTCATCGTTTGGATTAATTACAAATTGAACACCACTTGTATCAAACTTAGAATCATTTTCAACAAAATTAATTTTTGAGGTCGTATCAGGAACATTACTAATGCAAACTAAAATATTCATATTATGATTTAGTATTTTTTGTAGTTTCTCAAGCCTTCATCAAACTCACCATTTGAAATTTTAGATAACTTTATAACCCCATCATTGTTATTAATATTAGAAGAAACTTTTCTTTTATGAAGATTTTCATAAACATCTATATTGATTTTTTTTCTATTATCAAGACTATCAAATAGGTTAATAGGCTTAATCTTATTCATCCAATTTTTTTGAACAGTACCTTCAAATATTTTTGCCTTTGATCCACTTCCATAACTAATAAATCCAATTTTCTTATTTTCAAATTTTTTATCTTTTTCAACAGCTTCTACTAAAGAGCTTATTAAAGACATAAAAATAGAGGCAGTATACATATTACCAATTTCTGAAGAGGCTCTCTCTCCAGGAGATATCTTTTCTTTGACAAAAGATTTATATATAGATGATTTTGCAACTTTTTTAATCCATTCTTTATCATTTGGTGACTCTGGCTTTCCAATCTCTGAATAAATACTCTTAAAGTTTTCATTTTCCTTCATCCAGTCTAACCATTTGTTCACAATCATTCTCCTTCCATGATAGGCATATGGGAGATGAAAGATAATATTTTCCCAATCACTAAGTATATCTCTTTGGTTTTGTTCATTAAAGTTTTCAATAGCTTCATATACTCTCTCTTTATAACTTTCATTTGAAAATTGTCCTTCGAATATTGGCTCTTCTTTGTAAACTTCTATAAGATCATTTGAGTCAGACCAAAATTTTGAATCTGCTTTATCTAACAGAATTTCAGCCTCATTTGAAGAGACTTCCTGTCCTAAAAGTTTAGCAGCTTCAATCAGTATATTGGATTTTTTAAAAATTCTTCTAGGTTTGAAAAAGTCTCCTATACCCTTTGTGGAGACTCCCCATGAACCATTAAAGGAAATTATTGATGGGTCCTCACAGATTAGCATTGAAACTGATCCAGCACCTTGTGTATATTCACCTGTTGAATTAAGCTCATATTTTGCAATGTCAGAGGCAATTACAATTGCTTGTCTATTGGTACCATTTCTAACCCAATCACAACAATTTTGTAGAGCATCAACAGCACCTGCACAAGCAAAAGTAAGATCTACAATATCACAATTTTTAAAACACCTTTCCCCATATTCTTCAGCAAAAACATCCTCAAGAATCTCAACTACATATGAAGAAGTAGGTTTTGAGGCATCAACACCACTTTCAGTACCTAGATATACCCTTCCAACTTTTCTAGGATCAATATTGTTATGCTTTATTAGTCTGTATAAAGAGTTAGCAGCAATTGACGCAGAGTCTTCATCATAATCAGGGGTAGCCATTTTTTTAAGACCTAATCCCTTTACTAGTTTTTCTGACGGAATATCTCGCGCCCTAGCCAACTCCTCAATATCTACATAAAGAGATGGGACATAATATGAAAGGGAATCAATACCGACTTTTTTCATTGTAATTGCTTAGCTTCAAATATAGTTACATAAAAGTTTATCCAAAAAAAAAGAGCAACCAAAGTTGCTCTTTTTATGATAATATTATGATTAATTAGAAGTTGAAAGTAAGTTTTCCTAATACCCTTCTTCTAATTGTTGGTAGGTTTGGATAAGTCTTATATGGGTTGTCTGTTAAATTTGTAGCAGAAATATCAAACCTTAAATTAGGACTAAATCTATAACCTACACTCGCATCAACTAAGTTTTTAGTTTCAACCATACCATTCCAGAAACCTTGAACTGATCTAAATTTGTCATCATGTTGGTATGAAATAGCGAAATTAAATCCAGTAAGTGGAGCATAATCAGCACCAATTCTAAATTTCCACATTGGAGCATTTAAGTATGATGTGCTAAGTAGACCATCATCATTGTCTTCTCCTGGAATCCACTCATTTTGACTTAACCAAGAAGCATTTGCCCATAGTCTTAAATCACTGTTAGCGAAGTAATCCATGCTGAAATCACCACCAAAGTGTGATCTTTGTGCATCTCCTTGAGTAATATATCCTGTTGTAATGTGAGTAATTCCATCTCCTTGAGGAACTCTGTCAGATTCAACGGCACCTATCGCACCGAATAGTGGACCTAATTGTCCGACGAAACCTTGACCACCTGCTTGAAATGCGCCGTTAATTCCACCTAAAGTCTGTGCTACACCACCTGCAATTGAAGCTTCAAGTGAAGGAACACCTTGTGCTGCAAGAGCACCAGAGGCAACAACACTAAATGGAAGCCCAAGTTGAGCAGCAAGACCTTGATAAGTCTGAGTTGTAACAGCAGTTAAGGCACCAGTAACATAAGCAGTAGCATCAGCAGCAACAGCTGCTCCTAAATCTCCTGGTATGTTTGAACCAACTAGTGCATATGCATCTCCAATTGCACTAAAGTTTGTAAATCCAGTATTTTTATAAGAATATATATCAGCACTAATTCTTAATTTATCTCCAATTACACTAGTAACACCTAATTCAAAGTTCTCTACAGAACTGAATCTTCCGGTTCTTGTATTTCTATTACCAGTAGTCTGAGTAGGTTCGAATAAATCATAGGGAGATAAAATTCCTGAGCCACCAGATGGACCAGCATACTGTGCAATCCATGGTGTTAAAAGCGGCTGTAGTGACGGCGCTTGAGCAAATAAACCAGCCCAAGATAAAGATGCAACAGAACCATATGGTATCGCCAGTGGTAATCCACCACCTGCAGCTGAAACAGGAATATCAACAGGAAGCCCTGCTAAATCAATTACCTGATTTGCTGGATCAGCAAAACGCTGTGGAGTACTTTGACCACTTAACCATGCATCTAAAACTCCAGGTGCTGGAACATTAACTGGGAAGTCAATATACATTTGAAGCGCACTAGGTCCAGATAATGCTTTGTTATAAGCAAGTCTCCATGTAGTCTTGTCTGAAGCCTTATATACAAGAGCAGCTCTAGGAGCAAATTCTCCCGCGCTAATAAAACTCGCTTGATCATATCTACCAGCAACTACAAGGTCCACTTTTTCAGACATTGTTAAAGTTCCTTGACCATAAAAACCATTGGTTATATATTCATCAGTGTCTTCATTTCTTCCCCATAAAGTATAGTCAGAGTTAGAATCAGTATCTCTATAATCATACCCTACTGTCCATTCTGAATCAAACAGCCATGGCATATCAAAATTATACTGAATTTGAGCCTCTAAAGTTGTTCTCTCAGCTACCTGACGTAAACCTGTACCATACAAGAATGTTGGATTATCTGTTCCACCACCATCATTATGGTCTATAAAAGCCTGAGCATACCAATTACCCATTGTAGCCTGAACTTGACCCCAATATGTACTACCATCAGCATATCCAATACCCAGATCTTGAAAGAATAGACCACCTCCATTAGTCATACCTGCACTAACTTGATAATTAGTGTCATCACTTGGTCTCCACTCTAAATTTGTGTCAATAGCAATATTGCTATAGTTATCTATAATAGCATTTCCTCCTGTAAAGTCATAAAGTACATCTCCATTTGCAGATAAAAGAGGGTCAACAGCCCTGTTTGTAATAACAGGTTGTCTAATTATACTATTAATTCCACCAACGTTAGCAGCTAATTCAGCTTCATCATCATAAGTGAAATCATCACCAGAATTTACTCTAGCATTAATTTTCCATCCAAAAGTCTTGTCATCATTTGCTCTCGCAATTCTAAATTCTGAACCAAAAGTATTCATTTCTCCACCCCAAAAAGAAGCAGAATTACCTGTATAATCAATAGGACTCTTGCTTCTAAAGTGAACAACACCTGAAGTAACACCTGGTCCATAAAGAACACCCGCAGCACCTCTAACTACCTCAACAGATGCTAAATCTAAATTAGAAAGACCTTGTTGGAAACTAAAGAAAGTTCCTGCAGCAGGAGTTATTAATCCTCTGTTATCTCTCATCACATAAGTAGATGTTCCGAAAACTCCGGATCCAGCTCTCATTTCAATATTAAGAGAGTTTGCAGTTTGTTGTTGTATTTGAACACCAGGCACAGATACAAGAATTCTTGAAGGCTCAGCAACTTGAGCTGAATTTTCAATTTCTCTGGCAGATATTACACTTACTGAAGCTGGAGCCTCCGTAATTTTTTGAGCTCTTCTTGATGCAGAAATAACAACCTCTTCAAGGTTTTGTCCTGCTGAAAGAGACACATTAATATCTTGACCTGAAGATGTTACACTAACACGTTGAGCGCTATATCCAACATAGCTTATCACAAGTGTTAAGGGAGCATCTTGACTTGTATTAATGACAAAGTTTCCATCGAAATCTGTTACAGTTCCAATGTTTGTGCCATCAATGATAACGTTTACTCCTGGAATTGGCTCCATGTTATCAGCATCCATTACAGATCCTGAAACTTGAGTTTGAGAATAAACACTACCAAATAGAATTACAGCCATAAAGGCTAAATAATATTTATTTAAAATATTTTTCATATTAGTTAGGTTTTGTTACGTCAAAGTTAACTCTTTTCAATAACTAGTTTATAATTTAAGCAAGAAATGCACCGGATCTACTATAAACAAAGGTATATCCGTACATTACTTGATCTGATTTGAACCCAAGTTAATATAATTTTTTCCATGTACCAAATGCTAGTCTCTCCTGAGGTTATTATCTCAATTAGACTTATGTATATGAATTGGATCTATTAGAGTGACTACTCTCAAAAATTAAGCTATCATCAGATTCATGCCATTCAAGGTATTTTGAAGAGTACAATTCATCTATAGCACCTCTTTTAAGCTTTTGAGTTGGTCCGATTATGCCATTTTCTTGAGTCCACTCATCTTTTACAATTATTAGTGTAGAGATTTTTTTATAATTAACAAGATCACTATTAACACCATTGAGAGTGTCCGTGAACATTGCTGATAATTTTTCTTTAGAGGTGTTTTTACCAATATCTGATAACTGAACTAGGCATAACGGTTGTGCTATTCCAAGACCTACCACACAAACTTCTTCTATTTCATTCATATTAACGAAGAACTGTTCTAATGTAAGTGGTTCAATATATTCTCCTTTTGAAGTCTTAAAACTGTCTGCCACTCTTCCTGTTATGTGTAAATAACCATCATCATCTAGGAACCCTTTGTCTCCTGTATGAAGCCATCCACCTCTCAATGTTTCATTTGACAATTCCTCATTCTTATAATACCCAATCATTACAAATGGTCCACGCATAAGTATTTCACCTGTTGCTTCATCAATTTTTAGCTCAACCCCTTTTTGAGCCTTTCCAACAGTATTTAGCTTTTCAAAATCTCTACCATCTACTGAGCTACATATAGCACAATTTTCAGTCATTCCATATCCATTGGTTATATACACGCCAACTTTTCTAAACCACTCTATTAATTCAACCGGCATAGGAGCTGATCCCGATACAGTTACTCTTACTTTACTAAAACCAAGGCCTTTTCTAATTAATTTTTTTAGCACACTAGAAAGCAATGGAATTTTAAGCAAAGTGTCTAACCTTTTTTGAGGAAATTTTGATAAGATTCCCATTTGAAGTTTAGTCCAAACTCTAGGAGCTGCAGCAAACACGTGTGGCTGAACATCTTTTAAATTTTGACCAAAAGTTTCAATAGATTCTACAAATGAAATAGTTCCACCATATCTGAATGAACACCATTCTATTACAACTCTCTCAAAAATATGATTTAAGGGTAAGTAGGAAATAAAATCATTGTTTCCAGTATGTTTAATCCCTAGAGGATTGTTAGGGTCATCTAGAACTACCTTGATACCATCAATCGCTTGATATGTTAGCATAACTCCTTTTGGGTTACCTGTTGTACCAGATGTAAAAATAATAGTCCATAGATCTGAAAGCTTTGGGGTATTTGGGTTTTGAATAGGATTATGACTATTAATAAATTCATGCCATTCATGTCCTATAGTAACATTTGAACAACCATCATATTTAGGAAATCTTATAATTGGCATTTCAGCAGGTAAATCATTTTTGATTTCATCCCACGTTTCAATTTTTCCAATAAAAAGAGCATCAACATCCCCATAATCCATAATGTAAGAAAGTTCTTTACCATTTAAAGAGGGAAAAAACGGAACAGATACATATCCTGCCATTACGATTGCTAGATCTGAGATTATCCATTCTCTACAATTTTTAGAATAAATACCAATATGAGCACCCTCCCTAAGATTAAGAGATTTAAGTCCAGAGGCTAATCTTCTAGCCATATCGCCAACTTGCCCCCAAGTATATTCTTCCCATTTTTCACCAATTGGCTGCCTTAGATAAGGTTTGTCTTTAAACTTCTCTTCCCATTCGTAGAATTTTAATTCAAATAGTTCTTGATTTGCACTCATATCTTTTGGTTTTTATTTAAATATATAAGATTATTTTCAGCTTTAAAAACAATGATAGGCTTTGCAGTTTTAATTTTTTAGTTTTTCCCCTATTTATATAAGAATGATAGTAATCAAATTAAATCAATTAGTATATTACACAAAAATGATAATCAGAATATCTAAATGAAAAAAAAATATAAGAACCTATTTGATTTAACTGATAAGGTAGCTATAGTTACTGGAGCCAGTAAAGGTATCGGAGCTTCAATAGCTAAGGCATTTGCAGAATTTGGAGCAAATGTCGTTGTTAGTAGTCGATCACAAGACGCCATCGACAAAGTTGTCAGTGAAATAAAGGCTGACGGATATAATGCAACTGCTTGTATTTGTCATGTAGGAGAAGATGACCAGTTAACAAATCTAATTGAAACTACAATTAATAAATATGGAAAAATTGACATACTTGTTAATAATGCTGGAATAAATCCAGTATTTGATCGACTGGAAAATGCTGATGAAAAACTCTTCAATAAAATACTAGATATAAATACAAAATCTCCTTTCAAACTATCTAATCTAGCATTTAAATATATGAAGGAAAATAAATCAGGATCGATAATCAATATATCATCAGTTGAGGGACATAAACCCGATAAAGGGCTGGGAGTATATTCTATAAGTAAAGCTGCTATTTCAATGCTTACTAAGTCTCAGGCAAAAGAGTGGGGAAAATATGGAGTAAGGTCAAATGCAATCTGCCCTGGATTAATTAAAACGAAATTAAGTTCAATGCTTTGGCAAAATGAAGAAATGTTAGAAACCTGGCTTGGTGATCTTCCAATTCGAAGAGCAGGAGATCCTGACGAAATTTCAGGTATGGCCCTCTACCTTGCTTCAGAAGCTTCAAGTTATACAACTGGAGAGACATTTAATATAGATGGTGGATATATGATAAATTAATAAAGTATTATGGAAAAACCTTATTCAACAGAAATAGAAAATTTAGAAGATTTAAATAAATACCTTGGAAAGGAAATTGGTATTTCAGATTGGTTTGAAATGTCACAAGAAAAAGTGAACTCATTTGCTGAATTAACTCAAGATAAACAGTGGATTCACCTTGATCAAGAAAAAGCTGCGAAATATTCTCCATATAAAAAAACTATAGCTCATGGGTTCCATGTATTATCTTTCGCCTCACAGGTTGTGTTTCAAACATTAAAGCTTAATAATATTGCTCTGGCAGTAAATTATGGCCTTGAAAAGGTTCGATTTCCAAATGCAACTCCTGCAGAATCAAAATTTAGAGGTAAAGTATCTTTAATTAATATTGAGGAAGTTTCAGGAGGAGCAAAATATACATTTAAAATTATATTTGAAGTTGATGGAGAGACCAAGCCTGTATGTGTGGCCGAAACAATATCTCTAATATATTCACTTCCAAGCTAAATAATATAAACCTATTTAAGAATTAAAAATGAACTTTAAAGAAGTAAAAGAAAAAATTAGAACATTTGTAAATGATGAATTAATATCACTTGAACCATGGATTGTTAATTCAGATTGGAGTGAAAAGCTTCCTAAGCTTAATGAGTTAAGAGAGAAAGTAAAAAAAATGGGCTTCTGGCTGCCTCAAGTTTCAAAAGAATATGGTGGTCTGGGTTTATCTCTAGAACAACATGGAGAGGTAAGCGAAATTCTTGGTGCAAGTCCTTATGGTTTTTATGTTTTTAATTGTCAAGCTCCAGATGCAGGTAATATGGAAGTGTTAATTGAAACTGGAACAGAAGAACAAAAGAAACAGTATTTACAACCTCTTTTAGAAGGAAAAATTAGAAGTTGTTTTGCAATGACTGAGCCTCAATATGCAGGATCAAATCCAACAAGAATGGGGACAACTGCAAAAAAAGAAAACGGTAGCTATATTATCAACGGTCATAAATGGTTTACCTCAAGCTTTGATGGCGCAAACTTTGCTATAGTAATGGTAGTAACTGATCCTGATGGGGAGGATGTCCATAAAAAAGCTAGTCAAATAATTGTTCCATTAAAAACAGAAGGTGTTGAATTTGTTAGAAATGTCTCAATTATGGGGCATCCAGGAGCAGGATGGGAAAGTCATGCTGAAATAAAATTTAATAATGTAAAAGTACCTATTACAAATGTTTTGGGTTCTGAAGGAGAGGGGTTTGCTATTGCTCAAAAACGATTAGGACCAGGAAGGATTCATCATTGTATGAGATGGATAGGTATGTGTGAAAGAGCATTTAGTCTGATGTGTGAAAGAGCAGTGTCAAGAGAAATATCTGAAGGAAAAAAGCTTTCTGACAAACAGACTATTCAGAATTGGATCGCTGAGTCAAGAGCAGAAATAAATGCAGCAAGGTTGATGGTTCAAGATGCTGCAAAAAAAATTGATGCTCAAGGAACCTATAAGACTAGGGCTGAGATATCTATTATAAAATTTTATTGTGCTAATGTACTTCAAAAGGTTGTTGATTATGCCATTCAGGTTCATGGGGCACTAGGACTTACGGATGATCTTATTTTATCATCATATTACAGGCATGAAAGAGCCTCAAGAATATATGATGGTGCAGACGAAGTTCATAAAAGTCGACTAGCCAGGCTTATTTTAAAATCTTATAAAAATTAAAGCTTGTTATACATTATATAATGTCTGAATTTATTGATAATCCAACCAAAATAAGAGAAGGTGAAGGCCTTGATAAGAAAATTCTGAATAATTATTTATCTAATTTTTTGGACATTGATAAAAGTAACTTTGAGCTTTTTCAATTTCCATCAGGATTTTCAAATCTTACTTATTTGATTAAATCTAATAATAAAGAGTATATACTTAGAAAACCACCTATTGGTGCAAAAATAAAGTCTGGTCATGATATGAGTAGAGAGTTTAATGTATTATCTGCATTAGATAAAGATTATAAGAAATCACCTACTCCAATTCATTATTGCAATGATATAAGTATAATTGGTTCTGATTTCTATATAATGGAAAGGATTAGAGGCACTGTGCTTAGAAGTAATAACTACAAAAAAATACTTACTGATAAAACTAAATATAATTTTATAGCATCAGAGTTTGTAGACACACTTGTCGAGCTTCATAAATTAAATATTGAGAAAATAGGCCTGATAGGATTTGGTAGACCAGAAGGCTACTCTTCAAGACAAGTCCATGGTTGGACCAAGAGATATGAAAACTCAAAAACTTCTGATATTCCTGAAATCAATTCTGTAATAAAATGGTTACACGATAATATTACAGAATCGGAATATGTTTCACTTATTCATAACGATTTTAAATATGATAATTTAGTTCTAGACTCTAATAATTTATCTGTTAAATCAGTTCTGGATTGGGAGATGTGCACAACAGGAGATCCTTTTATGGATTTAGGAACTTCACTTGCTTATTGGATCAATAAAGATGATCCTGATTATATGCGCGAAATTAACTTAAACATTACCTCTAATGAAAATAATCCTAAGAGAGGAGAAATATTGGAAATGTATTCTAATAGATTTGGTGCACAGATTGAAAAGATTGTTTTTTATTTTGTTTTTGGACTCTTTAAAATAGCAGTTATAGTTCAACAAATATATTTTAGATATAAAAATGGTTTGACAAAGGACATAAGGTTTAAACATCTAGATCTAGTTGTCTTATCATATGCAAGAATGGCTAAAACATCAATTGATAATCAAAAAATTGAATTTTAATATAGACTATTATAGTAATTTTGAGTTACTTAACTAATTACTTTATTTTCCTTTTTTATTGTAATTGATGAAGGGTGTAAAAGTATATCAGCAAGTCCTTTTGTTTTAGGCAATTCATAAGCGTAAAAATATTCTAGAGTATCAAGCTTACTTTTATAGAAACTTGAATCATCAGAACTACTGCTTATAATTAACTCTCTTTTACTGGTAATACCAATTTCAAGCCATGACCACCCAATTAGAATAAGACTGAAAAATTCCATAAAGATTGAAGCATCTGCTAAAAATCTTTCATAATCTCCTTTAGCTGCAAAAGGTATAAGATGAAATAAAATTTTTTGAGTTTGATCAAGCTGAAGACTTAATGAATCTGCCCACTGTTTAAGGTCTTCGTATTGCATTGCCTCATCAATAGTTTTTTTTATTTCATCTAATAAAAGCTTAGCCCCCTCCCCATTGTTTAACATCATTTTTCTCCCTAGAAGATCTTGTGATTGAATTCCAGTTGTTCCCTCGTATATAGATGAGATTCTTATATCACGATAATATTGTTGTAGAATAAAGTCTGAGCAAAATCCATACCCCCCTAATACTTGAAGTCCATTGTTTATTGAATAAATACCAGCCTCTGAAGGATAAGTTTTCACTACAGGAATTATCATCTCAAGCAAAGTATGATATTTACTCTTTTCTTTTTCATCAGTGCTATTGTGTTGAAGATCATAATATTTTGCAGCTTTGAAGATAATATTCATTGAGCCTTCAACCATTGACTTTTGGAGTAGAAGCATTCGCCTTACATCAGGGTGTTCAATAATTAAGCTTTGTTTATTTTTTAAGTTCTTTGTCCCATCAGATGAAAGTTTACGACCCTGGGGGCGTTCATTAGCATACTCTAAAGAAGCGTAATATGCTGCACATGCTATTGCTGAAGCACCTCGGCCTACTGCAATACGAGCACCATTCATCATAAGAAACATATAATTCAGACCATTATTTTCCTCACCTACTAAATAACCATGACAATCATCTTTATCTCCAAAACTTAGATGAGTAGTACAATAACCTTTTTGACCCATTTTCTCAAAATCAGCAACTGTAGTGACATCATTACTTACTAATTCTCCATTATCATCCAATCTTTTCTTTGGAACTACAAATAATGATATACCTTTTGTTCCAGCGGGAGCTCCATCTATTCTTGCCAGTAAAAGATGAACTATATTTTCAGCATATTGATGATCTCCTCCTGATATAAATATTTTTTGTCCACTTATTTTATAGGCATTGTTTGTATCTGGAGTAGCTTTTGTAACTATATCAGATAAAGAGCTTCCAGCTTGTGGTTCAGTCAAACACATTGTTCCTCCCCATTCTCCAGTAAGCATCTTGGGAGTATATTTTTCTTTGAGTTCTTTACTTGCAAATTCTATAATTAGTTCCGCAGCACCAGAGGTGAGCCCAGAGTAACCTGGTAAATGATTATTGGCTGCATCTAAAATATAGTTTGCAGCAGTATGAACAATTAGCGGTAATTGAAGACCTCCATCTTCATAATTAAATGGTGCAGAAATTAATCCCATGGCACCTCCTTCCTTCATCATCTTTTCAACTTGTTGATGAACATGGATTGAGCCGTCTTTATAATGAGCAGGTTTTTCATCCATTTCTTTGATATAAGGAAACAACTCTCTATCAGCAAACTTTTTAACTGATTCAATATAAAGGTCTACAGACTCTATATTGTAATCAACAAACCTTTCTTTATCCAATATTTTTTCTAATTCTTGAACGTTGTTCATAAAGAATTTAACTGTCTTAATATCAATATATTTAGATGCCATAATTATGTAAACTTTGAGCAAATATATTCTATTTAAATCTAAAATTCTTTTCCTTTAAAAGGATTATGATTTTATCTTAATAAATTATCAAAATTGAAGGGCTATTAACTTTTAAATTTTAATCCAAGAACATATATTTGCACTTTAATTTCATAAAAACAAAAAATGTCAAAAAATATAGGTAAAGTTTCAAAAGTAATTGGAGCAGTTGTTGATGTTGAATTTTCATCAAAAGATAGTTTGTTGCCAGAAATATATGATTCTCTTGAAATCCAAAAAGAAGATGGTACAGTGTTAGTTCTTGAAGTTCAATCTCACATTGGAGAAAATGCTGTTAGGACAATTTCGATGGATTCTACGGATGGTGTCAGTAGGGGTACGGAAGTAGTATCTACTGGTAATCCAATTCAGATGCCAATTGGAAAAAATGTATACGGACGACTATTTAATGTTGTAGGAGATCCAATTGACGGTCTTGAGGTATTACCAAAAACAGAGAATGATGGTATGTCAATTCATAGAGAGGCGCCTGCATTTGATCAGTTATCTACCTCAACTGAAGTTTTATTTACAGGAATTAAAGTGATTGATCTTATTGAGCCATACGCTAAAGGTGGAAAGATTGGCCTATTTGGGGGAGCTGGTGTTGGAAAAACAGTACTAATCCAAGAATTAATTAACAATATTGCCAAGGGTCATGGTGGATTATCAGTTTTTGCAGGAGTAGGAGAAAGAACAAGGGAAGGAAATGACCTTTTGAGAGAAATGATTGAATCAGGAATTATTAATTATGGAGAAGAATTTAAAGAGTCAATGGAGGCTGGAGAATGGGACTTAAGTAAAGTTGACAAAAAAGCATTACTAGAGTCTAAGGCTACTTTTGTGTTTGGTCAAATGAATGAGCCACCAGGAGCAAGAGCAAGAGTTGCTTTATCTGGTTTAACAGTAGCAGAATATTTTAGAGATGGGGGAGGTGATGGCCAAGGGAAAGATGTGTTATTTTTCGTTGACAACATTTTCAGATTTACTCAAGCTGGTTCAGAAGTGTCTGCTCTACTGGGTAGGATGCCTTCTGCAGTAGGATATCAACCCACTCTAGCAACAGAGATGGGTGCGATGCAAGAGAGAATTACTTCAACAAAGAATGGATCGATAACTTCCGTTCAAGCAGTTTATGTTCCAGCCGATGATTTGACTGACCCGGCACCTGCAACTACTTTTGCCCATCTTGATGCGACAACCGTATTATCAAGAAAAATTGCTGAACTCGGAATTTACCCTGCTGTGGATCCACTTGATTCTACATCTAGAATCTTGACACCTGAAATTTTAGGTGATGACCATTACAACTGTGCACAAAGAGTAAAAGAGTTGCTGCAGAGATATAAAGAACTCCAAGATATTATTGCTATTCTTGGTATGGAAGAACTTTCAGAGGAAGATAAATTAGCAGTTGCTAGAGCTAGAAGAGTTCAAAGATTCTTGTCACAGCCATTCCATGTAGCGGAACAATTTACTGGAATACCTGGAGCACTTGTAGATATTAAGGATACAATAAAAGGATTCAATATGATAATGGATGGTGAACTTGATCATATCCCTGAGGCAGCTTTCAACTTGAAGGGTACAATTGAAGAGGCTATTGAGGCAGGAGAGAAAATGTTAGCTGAAACAAAATAATAATGTACCTAGAAATAATTTCACCAGAGAAAACATTATTCAAAGGAGATGTAGAATCTATTCTTTTTCCTGGAACTTATGGAGATTTTCAGGTTTTGAATAACCATGCACCGATTGTATCAACTCTCACTAAAGGTAAAGTTAAAATTCAAGGTAAAATTTCTATTGAAGAGGAAGTGAAAGATAAGTTTGAATTTACTGATAGGGAAACAATACTTGATATTGAGTCTGGTACTGTTGAAATGAATAATAATCAAGTTACTTTGTTGGTCGATTAAGACATTTTATAATTAAATCTGTCTCCCATCCCTTTTGAGTAAGGCGTCGGATTACCTTATTTCTTATTTCAGATGAAGATCCACTAATCTGTTTAATTTGCTTATCACAAATTTTATTTAATTTTTTTTCATATTCCTTATCATCTATCTGTTTTAAAGCATTGTTAATATTCCATTCAGAAATATTTCTCACCTTTAGTTCTCTTATAATTTTAATGCGACCCCAATTGTTATAATTAAATTTGCCTCTAATAAATGCCTCTGAATATCTTGTTTCTGATAAATAATTTTCATCAATTAGGTAACAGATATATTCATCTACTTCGTCACCAAAAACTCCAAGTTTGTTAAGCTTATTACTAACGTCATAGTGACATCTTTCTTGATATGCGCAATAAAATTCGATTTTCTTTTTTATCGAAGACTCCATAGTATAATATAAAAAAAACCGTTTAGAAGTTCTAAACGGTTTTTGATAATTTTATTTCAAAATTTTTGATCTATTATTTGTTAAATTATATTCAAGATATAAGTATGAGTCTCTTGGAATAACTTTAATTATTCTCTTGTACTGAAAGCTCCACTTATTTTTAAATGAAAATAGACCTTTATTTATATACGCTGCTACAAATGGATGAACATGAATGCATATTGCTCCCTTTTTGTAACGCGAATTCTTAACAATTCTGTTAAGTTCTGTGTTAATTTTGTCAACTAGTAAAATAGGTGCTTCCACTTCTAATCCCTTATTTGGATTAGCTTCTTTTGTTTTGATATTCATTTCAGGCCTTACCCTTTGCCTTGTAATCTGAATTAATCCAAACTTACTTGGTGGAAGAATCTTATGTTTTGTTCTATCTTTTGCCATTTCTGCACAAAAGTGATCAAACAACTTTTTTCTGTTTTCTCGTTTAGTTAAATCTATAAAATCTACAACTATAATTCCTCCCATATCTCTAAGTCTTAACTGTCTTGCAATTTCAGCAGACGCTATTAAGTTAACTTCCATGGCAGTCTCTTCTTGTGTTTTTGATTTATTAGATCTGTTTCCACTATTTACATCAATAACATGAAGAGCTTCTGTATGTTCTATTATTAGATATGCTCCTTTTTGCATAGAGACGGTTCTTCCAAATGAAGATTTTATCTGTCTCTCAATTCCATATTTTTCAAAAATAGGAGTTACTCCTTTATATAGTTTAACAATTGATGATTTTCCCGGAGCAATTAGCTTAATATATTCTTTAATTTCGCTGTGTAAATTGGGGTCATCTAGATATATGTTGGAGAATGAATCATCAAATACATCTCTTAATTTTGATGTTGTTCTATTTATTTCTCCTAAGATTTTTGTTGGATATGAATTTGACTTACTAAAATTTATACAGAGTCTTTTCCATCTCAAAATTAAATCTTTTAGATCTCCCTCGAGCTCACTGACGGATTTATTCTTTGCTACTGTTCGAATTATTACACCAAAACCTTTTGGCTTAATATTCTTAACTAAGGTTTTTAGCCTTTTCTTTTCATCTTGACTTTTAATTTTTTGTGAAATTGAGATTCTCTCGGAAAAGGGAATCAAAACCATATATCTCCCTGCTAATGAAATTTCAGAGCTTAATCTTGGCCCTTTGGTTGATATAGGTTCTTTGATAATTTGTACTAAAGTTGTCTGTTTAGCTTTTAGACAATCTTTAATAAGACCGTTTTTTGGAATATCCTTTTCAAAACCAAATTTACTAAATGAAAAAGATTTTACTTTTTTAGAGTCAATTTGATCTACAAACTTGGATAATGATAATAATTTAGGTCCTAAGTCATGATAGTGTAAAAAACCGTCCTTTTCGTGTCCTACATCTACAAATGCAGCGTTTAGTCCAGGTATGGTTTTTCGTATTTTTGCAACAAAAATATCACCTACAGAAAATTTGTTTTTACCTACTTCTTTGTCCAGCTCAACAAGTCTACCCTCGTTAAGCATTGCAAAATCAACAGCATTTGAATTTGACCTTATAATCAATTCTTTTTTCACTGTTATAAGTATTATTTCTACTTTGTAGTAGAAAGGTTAAACATTTTTCAATAATTATAACTTTCGTTATATGTTATTTCAAAGAACTTGGGATGTTTAAAGTGAAATCCCTAACACTATTTCTTTTTATGACGATTTGCTCTCGCTCTTTTTTTTCTCTTATGAGTAGCAACCTTATGTCTTTTTCTTTTTTTACCGCTCGGCATATCTATCTACTTTATAATTAGCTAACTGGAACGTTCTGCTTCACAGATTTGACAAAAGTTTTCGAAGGTTTAAATGCTGGAATATTATGAGCTGGGATAATTACAGCAGTATTTTGTGAAATATTTCTACCTGTTTTCTCTGCTCTTGTTTTTATTATAAAACTTCCAAAACCTCTTAGATAAACATTATTATTATTTTGGAGAGAATTTTTGATTTCATCCATAAATTTTTCAGCGATCATCTGTACATCAGTTTTATCCATTCCTGTTTGATCCGATATATTTTTTACAATATCTGCCTTTGTCATTTTTCTGTTATATTGGTTATACAATTAGCTTTTAAGGCTAGCAAATATATAAATTTATATTTTAAATTAGTGATTTAGTAACATATAATTAGCCACTAATAAATTACTAGATGTCATTGGAAAATCAATTACTTAAATGGTATTTAATTAACAAAAGAGACTTGCCATGGAGAAAGAATAAAGACCCATATAGTGTTTGGATTTCAGAAATAATTCTTCAACAAACTAGAGTCTCTCAAGGCACTCAGTATTATAATAACTTTATGAAGAGATTTCCAAATATTGAGGAACTCTCTCTCTCTAAAGAAAGTGAAGTTCTTAAGGTTTGGCAAGGTTTGGGTTACTATAATAGGGCAATCAATCTTCATAAAACTTCAAAAGAAATTTTTAATAATCTTAAGGGAATATTCCCCTCTAGATATGAAGATCTAATAAAGTTAAAGGGTATTGGAGACTATACCGCAAGTGCAATATCCTCTATTTGTTTCAACGAATATAACCCAGTTATTGATGGAAATGTTCTAAGATTTCTAACAAGATACTATGGTATAAAAGATCCAATTGATTCAAAAAAAACTCAAAACAAAGTCAAAGAGATTGGAAAAAAATTAATTGATAAAACTGATAATCCGGGAGATTTTAATCAAGCTATGATGGAATTTGGCGCATTAATATGTACTCCTTTTCCTGATTGTAATTCATGTGTTTTAAGTTCAAAATGTATCGCACTTCATGAGAACGAAGTTGAAAAGCTTCCAGTTAAACTAAAAAAGAAAAAAATAAAAGAGAGGTTTCTAAACTATATAGTTTTAATAGATACAAAAAATAATACTATTGTTCAAAAACGAATTGAAAAAGATATATGGTTTAAACTTAATCAGTTCCCATTAATTGAAACTAATTTTAAAGTTGATGATATTATGAGGGTCTCTAGTTTTAAAAAATTTATTAATTCACAAAAGATCTCTATTAAAATTGAGAAGTACTCAAGACATAATGTTAAACATGTTTTATCACACCAAATTTTACAAATAACATTTCATAAATTTATGATTGAAAAGGAGATTTCATCAGGAGTAAATTTATCCCAATTAAGTCACTATAACTTTCCTGTACCCATTAATAATTTTATTAATGAGAAATTATTCTAGGTACTCTATTTTTGTATATTAGCTATATAAACATATATATGAGTGGAACTCTAAATAAGGTTATGTTAATAGGTCATTTGGGTGATGATGTTAAGATCAAGCACTTTGATAATGGTGGGTGTATTGCAAGATTTCCCATGGCAACTAATGAAACATACACCAATAAGTCAACGAATGAAAAAGTAACAAATACAGACTGGCATAATATTGTCTTAAGAAATAAAGCAGCTGAAATCTGCGAGAAATACCTGTCTAAAGGTGATAAGGTTTATGTTGAAGGAAAACTAAGAACAAGGAAATGGCAGGGAGATGACGGTGCTGACAGATATACCACTGAGGTGAACGTTGATGAATTCACTTTTCTGTCTACAAAAAAAGAATCTTCACCGAATGTTGAATCTAAGCAATCAACAACTACAAATAATCAGACAAGTGATCAGGCTGAAGACGATTTACCATTCTAGAATAATTTTTGAATACCTATAAATTAAACACTAGAACTCTGTGATAGTTAAATATCTTCTAATTTTTTTATTTCTAATTTTATCAGCTCTAACATCAGGTTCTGAGGTAGCCTTTTTCTCGCTAGATAAGTCAAATATACCAGATGAAAAGGGGAATAGATTGATATCTAAAATACGTTTACTTTTAGATAAGCCTAAAAGATTACTTGCAACTATTTTAATATCAAATAACTTTATCAATATTGCTATTGTTATATTATTTGCCTCTATTGACAATCCATATTTGAGTTCACTCAATAGTCCTATACTCGAAACTATAATTGAAGTGGGTTTAATAGGAATGTTAATTTTATTTATTGGAGACATTCTTCCTAAAATTTATGCTAATCGAAACCCATTGGTTTTTTCTAAAATAATGGCGAATCCAATTTACTTTTTAGATAGATATGTACTTTTCTTATTCAATAGACCAATGAGTAAATCTATGAGTTACTTAGAATCGAACTTAGTAAAGGACTCAAAAAAACTTTCTGTCGATAAACTTTCCAAGGCATTTGAACTTACTGATTCAAAAGAAACGAGTAAAGAGGAGAAAAAGATTCTGAAAGGTATTGTGAATTTTGGAAATGTTGAAACAAGGCAAATAATGTGTCCTAGAGTTGATGTTTTTGCACTTGATGTAAATAAAAAATTTGTTGATATAGTAGACAATTTAATTGACAAAGGATTTTCAAGAGTTCCAGTTTACAATGATAATCTTGATAAGATTGAAGGTGTTCTTTATGTTAAAGATCTATTACCGCATTTAGAAAAAGATAATTTTAATTGGAGAGACATACTAAGAAAACCACTTTTTATTCCTGAAAATAAAAAACTTGATGATTTATTGACAGAGTTTAAAACTAAAAAAATACATATTGGAATTGTGGTTGATGAGTATGGAGGAACATCTGGAATAATTACATTAGAAGATGTTATTGAAGAAATCTTTGGAGAAATTAGTGGAGAGTTTGATGAAGAAGATAACTTGTTTTCTAAACTAGATGATTTTACATATATTTTCGACTCAAAAATTAATCTTCAAGACTTTTATAGAGCAATAAATTTAAAAGATTCAACCTCTTTTGATGATATTTCAACAGAGATCGAAACTCTAGGTGGATTTATAATTGAAAAAGTTAAAAAAATTCCTAGAGTAGGTCAGGTTATAAAACATGATTCCCTGAAGTTTGTTATAGAAATAGTTGATAAAAAAAGAATTAAGCAAGTAAAGTTAATAATGCCAAAAAATAAATAATCGGTGAACTTAAATCTAAGAAAATGGGGAACTTTGATTATTCTATCTGTTATATGGGGAAGCTCATATATTCTAATTAAAAAAGGCTTAACTGGTCTTACACCTGTTCAACTAGGATCACTTAGAGTAATTATAACAACTATATTAATAGCTCCCATAGGATACAATAAAATCAAACATATTCCAAAAAATAAAATGAAATGGGTTGCTGTTTCAGCATTTGTAGGCTCATTCTTTCCTGCATATTTGTTTGCATTTGCTGAAACTGAAATTTCAAGTTCTGTTACTGCCGTGATGGTTTCACTAACACCTCTCTTTACTCTATTAATTAGTGTAATCATTTTTGGAGAAGAGTTATTAAAAAAACAAGTAATTGGAGTAATCATAGGTTTTCTAGGAATTGTAGTATTAATAAATAATGAACTTCTATCCTCATCCTTTAACATTATTTATGTTATGTTTATTGTGCTAGCAGCTTTCTGTTATGCAGTTAATGCAAATCTTTTAAAATATAAGCTTCCAAATATACCAGCACTAGGTATAGTATTTATGAGTTTTTTATTCATGTTTATTCCAGCTTTTATTGTACTATTTTTCTCTGACTTCCCATTTTCTGATTTTACGTCAGATCCATTAATATTAGAGTCTATAATTTACATAGTAATACTTGCACTATTTGGAACAGCAATTGCAAAGGTGATGTATATAAAATTACTAGCTATATCTACACCAGTGTTTTCTGTATCAACAACATATTTAATGCCAGTTGTTGCAATTTTTTGGGGACTGTTAGATGGTGAAGAATTTAAATTAACTCAGTTTATTGGAACAAGTATAATTTTGATAGGAGTTTATTTAGTAACAAAAAAAAAGGCACCAATTAAAGGTGCCTCTAATTAATGTTTATTCAGTCTTAATTAAAATCAGAATCTGAAGTTTTTACATCAAGCTTAATCTTACTAAACTTTATAGTAATTCCACCAGGGATTGGAAGAGCAGGTGTTACTTGATTTATCTCACTTGGTATTAGGACTCCATCAACTTCTTCATACTCATTTACAGTTGTTTCAACAACAATCTGATTCCCTTCTACCTCTGTAGTCTCTATCTCTTTTACTTTAAGACCTGACTCAATCGAATAGTACTCAGTTTTATTATCAGTTATTTTAATTTCATAAACTTTTTCATCGTTTACAACTGAAGTTCCAATAAGCTCAATCGTTGAAAAATCATAATTTAATTCAGAGAATAAGGCTGAATCAATGATTGCATTTTCAAGCTCTGAATCAGTTAATGGTATTCTTTGACCGTTAACCTCATTGTATCCTTGATACTTATTAAAAACACTTTTTTGGACCATCATACCCCCAGCAGTAACTGTTGCCAGAGATTGATTTTGATTGTTTTTCAGAGAATAGAATTCTAAAACAAAGCTTTGGCCTTGCATATTTAAATTAGCATTTCCTGAGATTTCAATAGATTCAACTTTTTCTAGTCTATCTCTACCACCAATAGAATTTATGTAATTACTTACAATTCCTTCTGCACTTACATCTGTTGATACAGAATAATCTGGCCTTTGGATTTCATTACCAAACTTATCAAAGTATCTAATTGAAAATTCTTTACCATTGTATTCAATATTGTCAACTTTCTCTAAAATTTCACTTCCCTTTCCAGTAATAAAAATTCTTGTTTTGTTTGGGGTAAAGTAATTTTGAGAAGCTTTTTGAATATCTTCTTTAGTAACATTATTTATGTTTTCAAGAAAACTATTGTAATAATCTTCTGGAAGATCCTCTGTAATTATATTCAGCGCAATCCCAGCAATTGTCGAAGGATCTTCAAGTGACATAACAAAGTTCCCTGTATATTTTGCCTTTGCTGAGTTGATTTCCTCATCTGTTACAAGAGTATTTCTCATTTTATCAAGCTCCATTAAAAGTTCTACAGCTGCACTGTCTACAACTTCATTTCTTACTTGTGCTTGGGCTATGACTATACCCTTAGTCTTATCGCTTTCAGATATACCAGAATATGAACCATATGTCCATCCTTTATCCTCCCTAAGGTTATTAAACAGTCTACCAGCTCCACCTCCTCCTAATATTCTGTTTGCAACTAATGCTGAAAAATAGTCTGACTCTTTTTTATTAAAGTCTACAGTATTCATAACTGAAACAACAGATTGTACACCATTAGGCATATCAACAAAAATTATTTCCGTCTCACTTGGACTTTCTGGCTGAGGAAATGACTCACTAGTTACCGCTTTAGATTCCCATGAACTGAAAAGTTCAGTTATTTTTGATTTAACTTCCTCAAATTCTATATCACCAATAATAACTAGATATGCATTGCTTGGACTAGAATAATTATTGTAAAAATCAATAGCATCTTTTAAAGTTGCCTTATCTAAAGATTCTTGAGAGATGAATTCACCGTTTGGGTGTTTTGGACCATATGTAATTAAATCTTGAACTCTAGAAGCTGCAGTTGAAACATCTTTATCTGAAGTTTTTAGACTCTCCTTAATTAGGTTTTTTTGATTATCAAATTCTTCTTGAGTAAGTAGTGGTTCTAAAACTGCAGAGGCCATTAATTCAAGTACTCTAGGAAAATATCTTTTTAAAGAACCTGCAAATGCACCAGATCCTGTAACACTTACAGACGCTCCCATATAGTCAACTTCTTCGATGAAATCCTCTTTAGAAATAGACTGTGTACCATTTCCAATCATTTCAGCAAGGATTGAACTTACACCTGCAACTTCTCCTTCATAGATTAATGGATTGTCAAATGAAAGTGAAGCAGAAGCTCTTGGGAGTTTATTATTTTCAACTACCAATACGGTTAGACCATTTTCTAATTTAAAGGTCTGTGGTTTTCCGAAAAATATCTCAGGTGAAGGTCCGGACTCAGGAACTATGGATCTATCAAGCTGGGAGTATAAACTTCCTGTAAATACTATTGCAAGAATTAAAATTATATTCTTTACAATTTTTATTTTGAATATGTTGTTTAATATTTTTTCCATTACTCTATTATTGTTTTATTAGTTTCATCACCTGGTAAATAATCAACAATTACCCTTTGATTTGAATTAAGATATTTTTTTGCAACATCTCTAATCTCTTCTTTTGTTATACTTCTGTATATATCAAGTTCACTGTTTATTAATCCTGTGTCTCCATAAAAAGTATAATAATCAGATAATGAATTTGCTATTCCTTCAATCGAAGCATTCCTATTAACAAACTGAGTCTCTAATGAATTTTGAAGCTTTTCGAGGTCTCTGTCAGTAATTAATTCACTTTTTATTTTTTCAACTTCTTCATCTATTTCAGATAGTAGTTTCTCTAAAGTAATTTCTCCCAGTGGTAGAGCTAGCATTAAATAAGTACCATAATCTTCTTGAGCTAAATTAACGGTTTGAACTGCTAACGCCATCTTTTTCTCATCTACCATTCTTTTATAAAGTACTGAGCTTTTGCCATCACTTAAATAAGTTGAAAGAAGACTTAGGACTCTAGCTTCCCTTGTATTCATCTTCGGTGTTATATAGCCAACTAATAGAGCTGGTACTTGAATGTTAGGATCATACCAAGTAGAACGAATTGTTTCCTCAATAGGATCTTCTTTAGGAAGATTTCGAACAACATCATCGGAACTTGGAATATCAGCAAAATACTTTTCTACCATCTCTTTTGTTTTATCAATATCTATATCCCCAGCAACAACTAGAGTGGCATTATTTGGTTTATGATATCTCTGATTAAACTTTTTAAAGTCATCAATATTTGCAGCTGTTAAATCCTTATCAAGACCAATTGTTAATCTTCCGTAAGGATGTTTTTTGTAAAGATTACTTCTAACAGCGTATAAAAGGGCACCATATGGAGCATTCCTTAATCTAAAGTTTTTTTCTTCTTTTACAACTCCTTCTTGTAATGTAATTCTATCTTCTTGTCTTATTATTGGGTGTAACATCCTTTCTGACTCCATCCAAAGACTTAGTTCTAATTTATTTGAAGGAAAGACTTCATAATAATAAGTTTGGTCATCTGATGTATACGCGTTGTTTGATCCACCATTGGCTTCAACAATTTTAAACCATTGACCTCCTTCAATATTTTTTGTTCCCTCAAAAAGAAGATGTTCAAAAAAATGGGCAAACCCAGTTCGACCCTCTTCCTCATCTTTAGATCCAACGTGATAAGAGACAGCAGTAGTAATTACTGGAGCTCTATTATCTTGATGAAGAATAACATGTAAACCATTATCAAGATCATACTCAACAAAATTGATTTCTTGTGCATTTGAAGCGTAAAATGTTAGAGCTAGAAATGCTGTAGCTAATATTTTTTTCATTAAAATTTGTATTAAATTGAGGTCAAAGATAATAAATTGTAGTTAACTTTATCCCATGAAAACCCAATTTTATTGGGTTTTACAAAAGTTTTTTTGAAATCATATGGATATAGAGGAATTAATTTCAATAGTTACACTCAAAAAAATTGGAGACAATAAATTTGAGGGTCAAAATTATAAAACAGTCTGGGGCAGAATATTCGGAGGACAAGTTTTAAGTCAGTCACTGCATGCAGCATATCAAACTGTGCCTGATGATAGAATAGCCCATTCTATGCATGGGTACTTTATTTTGCCTGGAGACCTAAAAGAAACAGTTACTTATGAGGTTGATAATATTAGAAATGGTGGAAGCTTTACAACAAGAAGAGTTGTAGCATTCCAGAAAGGAAGGGCAATTTTTAATATGGCTGCTTCTTTTCAAAAGGATGAAGAAGGGTATGATCATCAAATTCAAAAACCTAATGTTTTAAGTCCAGACTTATTACTTACAGATTTTGAGCAAGCAGAAAAGTTTAAGGATGAACTTGCAGAAAGGTATCAAATATTTTTAGCTGCTCATCCAAAGGTATTTGACTTTAAACCAGTCGGGACCAATATTTTTTTAAGAAAAGAAAATGCACTTCCGATTAACCATTGTTGGTTTAGGTTAAAGGACAAAATAGATATGCCTCTTCAATTTCACCATCAACTATTAGCATTTGTAAGTGACTATCAACTATTAGCCACTGCATCTCTTCCTCACAGAAAAGAAATTGCAAAGACTCGAGCGTATTATGCCAGCCTTGATCATGCTCTTTGGTTTCATCGTGATTTTTCTATTAATGATTGGCTGCTTTATGACATGGAAAGCCCAAGCGCTTCAAACTCCCGTGGTTTTGCGAGAGGAAGTATATTTCAAGAAGATGGAACTATGATTGCTTCAGTTGCTCAAGAGGGATTAATGAGAAAATTAAAGAAATAATAATGCAGAAGTATTTCTTCTTTTTTTTGATCATTATTGGCTCATGTCAGAAAGAAGAAAATAAATCAAATAATAAGGCCTCTATCGACGAACCTCAATTTAATCAACTAGAAATATCTCAACAATTAAATAGGGATAAAATAGATTCAATTTTAGTTACAACAAATATTTTTGAGATTTCATATAATGAAGTTTTTGAACAACCAAACTGGGTTAAATACACTGTTAGAGATATCGTCAAAAATGCAGATAGAGATGGAATGAATTTCTACACTGTTGATTCTATTTATACATCAGACGATAATGATTATTACTCAAATAGATGGGATAGAGGTCATATGGCTCCAGCAGGTTCATTTAATGATTCATATGAGAATTTATATTCAACCTTTACTTACTTAAATGTTGCACTTCAGTATGACGATCTTAATCGAGGTGTATGGGTGGACCTTGAAGAGCAAGTAAGAGAGTGGGCCGATGACTATGGTGATATTGATATTGAAATATATTTAGAGTTTAATTCCAATCATATAACTCTTGAAACTGGTGCACATGTGCCAACAGCTTTCTATAAATTTGTCTTTTTCCCCGATAGTTCAAAAAAATGCTTTTACTTCCCTAATGTTTCTCCAGAGAAAGTATGGAGTGAATATGAGATAGAGTGTGATTGATATTATGAAATTTATAAATCAAATAAATAATTATTCATAAATTGAATGCATGAAAGAAAGAAAAGAATGGAGGCCGCTACCTGATACTATTACAATAAAGGATAGTAAAATTGAAGGTCTTGGCGTCTTTGCTACTCAAGATATTCCTGCAAACACTGACCTTGGAATATCTCATGTATATGATGAAAGATTCCCAGATAATTATATAAGACTACCATTAGGAGCATTTATAAACCATCATGAAATGCCAAACTGTAAAGCAGTAGTTTCTGAATCACACGAATCAATTGGGAACATAAAACATATAAGAATAATTACTGAAAAAAATATTTTATCAGGGGAAGAACTTACCTTAAATTATATCATTAATAAACTTGATAACCCTCTTTGGGAATTTGAGTACGAGATATCCCAATAGTTATTTAACTTTTAATCCTTCTAAGTAAAAAACTGTACCGCGAGGCACGCCACTTACAGGATCATAAACAGTGGTAACACGTCCCTCTATTTTATTTTCTCCGGTAAAATAAAGCTTAATATCTGAACTAACACCATCTGAGCTTTTACTATTAAAACTTATTACTCCATCAGTAATTCTTAGGTTTCTTGCTACTGAGTTGTAGAAACTTTGTCCTTGAAAAGTCCAAATAATACTTGTAGTAATGTTCCCTCTTTTTGATGTTCCAATTGTCAGAGAGGCTTCAAAAGGAAATTGAACCGATGGAATTTCGACGTCAAATTCATATACTCCATAATATTTAGCATTTGGATCATTTTCAATATTATAGGAGATAGTCTTAGTAGATGAGCATGATAAAATTATCATGTTAAAAACTATGATAGAAATTACTTTTATTTTATTTAATTCGTTCACCTTTAAATTCAAATTGTCCTGCATAAAAGCCTGAAATAGAATTTTCATCATCAAAATAAACTTCCATTTCAACATTACCAGCTTGATTATCAACTAAGTTTATAAATATTGCACCTTCAAATAATTCGATGGAATTAACTATTACTGGAATATTTTCCTCACCATTAAAATATGATATTGTTGATGAAAGAGTTGGTCCTTCATAAAATATTTTTAATGATACATCTATGTCGCCATATGGTTCTCCAAATGAAATGGATAAGCTATAGTTCCCTTCAAACTGATTTTGAGGAGATTCAGTCTGAGTTGATGTTTTTAAATTTTCAATTGATTTCTTAACCCTCAAAGATGTGCATGAAGAAATAATAATACTAAATAGAGTTAATAATACTAATATTTTCTTCATTAACTATCTAGAGATTGTTCCCTCGAGTTCAAATTGATCGGCTAAATATCCAGAGACTTTATTCCCATCTACATAGATTTCAAAAACTGTATTTAAACCATATTCAGGGACATATATGTCTATGAATAAAATTCCCTCATCAACTGTTGTACTTAATATTTCCATAGTAGTAATAGTGTCTTCAATAAATGAAGTACTAAAAACGTTTTCATTTTTTGAGACTACCATTTGATAGTCTATATCTCCTAAACCAGGGATCCCGTAGGCTGTAAGATCATATGTTCCGATAAATTTCTGTGTTGAATCAACTTCAGCCACCTCTTTAACGTAGGTAGTCTGTTTTGAAGAAGTATCAGCAACAATAAATATACCACATGATGAAAATGTAAGTAAGAGTCCAACTATTATTATTTTATTTCTCATTTTTTTAAATTCCTATTAGATATTGAAATTTAAGAAAAAATTGAGATCTATTTACTCTAAAAGGGTCAAAATCCTCTGGTTCTAAATCAAAATTATTAATTGAATTTTGAATCCCACCAATATAAAAAATTGTTGATGGGTTAGGATTCCATTTCAACAGGGGCTGAAAAAGAAAAGTATCATTGAATTTATTAAACTCGGAGACTAACCTTAAGCTTAAGTCATTATTAAACTGATAACTAAAAGATAACCTTGATATGTATCCATCATAAATAGCTTTATTGTTTTCCAAATTTTCTAATCTGGAATAATTAATTGATGAACTTAAGTTAATATTATTCCCAAGTTTATAAGCAAGGCTAAAAAATATAGATTTCTCTTTCCCAATTTTTGGTACCTCTTCATTAAATGCAATTTCTTTCCCAATTTTTCCTTCAAAACCAAATGTCAAATTTTCAGTAGGAAACCCTCGAATTCCTATACCAGACTTTCCGTAATTTCTAAAATCAGTATTTAGATACTTCCTAAATAAATTATACTCATAAACATACCCAATCTCTGTTTTTCCAAATGTTTTAACGCTTATGTTAAAATCAAAATTTTTGGTTTTCAATTTATTATCATAATTGTAGTTTATATCTCCTTTTAGGCTTGTATTAAATTCTTTTAGATATTTTTTATCAAAAAAACTTGTATACCCGTGGTATATAGTTCCATACCTTCTATTTATTCGAGGAACAAATCCAACATCTGCTCTAAAACCTGGAGAAATTCCTTTGTAAAATATAGAGGTGTTCCAATGCTCTGTATTTCTTGATAGTCTGACATAACTGGCATTTCCTTTGAATTTTTCCCCATCTAGTTTTACTGTTTTATCTAAAAATGTTTCCTCACTTTCAATCCAATTTGCAACTGGTTCTTTATTGAAACTTTTAGAAAATTCAAATTGAAATCTCCATATTGTGTTAAATGTGAATAGCCCATCAATTCCAATTAGATTTCCATACCCACCTTCTCTAAAGAATTTGTTTGTAGTGAACACTCCATACTTTGATCCTTCATTAATTAATCTCTGATGGCGAAATGCATTTACATAACTAACACCTCCATTACCACTATAAGATTTATCTTCACCTCCGATCAAATAGGGAGACACTTCATCTACAGCATTTAAAAGAATTGTCCCTGAATTTCTTCCAAGATTAACAAATTTTGATGCAAAACTAGGAGAGTTAATTGTCCTAGAATAAAATCCTCTATCCATAAACTTTAGTAGGTCCATTCCTTTATTGAAAAAAGGTCTTAACTCAGGATAATCTAATGCAAAAGAAGAGTTGATATCTATTTGTGTTTCATCAGCTTCAATCTGGGAAAAGTCTGGGTTTATTGTTGCTTCAATTGAGGAAGATGGGGAAAAGTCATAGTTGAGACCAATGCCAACGTCACCTTTAATTTTTCCATATTCAATTGGATCGTTATATCCTGTTTGTCTTTGGCCTGAAATGTTTGATGAAATGTAAGGAAGGAGTTCAGTCTTGCCTCTGTAGACAATATCATTCATAATCAATTTATCTGTTACTTGACATACCCAGCAAGGGTCTGATCTGTCATATGGTTGAGTTTGACTTCTGTAAAAAGTTCCATCAAGTGTAAAAACTCTTGAAATATTAAAGTTCCATATTTGATTTTTCCCAGGAGGGTATGGAAGTGAATTAATAGGAACTTTAAATTCTAAAATATATCCATCATCAACTATTGAGCTTTTAGTTTCGAAGACAGCATTATAACCTTCATCAAAAGTGTCTGCCTCACTCGTAGCATTTTTAACTCTAAGGTCAACTTGACTTCCAAATGCATTTGATCCTAAAATATAATTTGATCTTGAGTCACCAAAAGGATCAATTCTTAAGAATATCATATCTTCATTTTCATAATCTGCTTGATCTCTTGGTTTTATTTGTCCTCTAATATTCTCTGGATTACCATAAGCTTTTACTCCGAAATAGATGAAGGTATCAGTATATGTAATAAATACTTCTGATTGAAGTTTCGTTGGAATATTATCACCCGGTTCTTGTTCAAAGTCAATTGTTGCAATTTTTGAATTTCTTTTTTCATCCTCAGAAATAATACCATCTAATATTATATCATTATCTAACGATTTAGTTAGATTAAATTCTTTTTGGGCAAAACAAAAGTTTGATAGAAGCAGGATTAATATGAAGAATGATATTTCTCTCATTTAAAGCAGCAAATTTAGATAAAAACGGGGGATCCGAAATTTTTATTTTACTTTAATTAATAATATCCCTTCATTGATATTTGACTTTGAATCATATGGAATCAATTTGTCATTATCAAATTTCCAATATGCAGTATCGCCAAGTCGAACTTCAGATTGTTCGGATATTTCTTCTAATACTAAGTAGCCATTTTCATTTATTTCCCAACTAAAAATGACTCTACTTTGTGTCCTCTCACTAGTAATTACAGTTATTGCAGCTGTATTGTCTTTCTTGAAATCGAATAATATTTTTGTCTTATCTAGTGCTTTTTCAATAACCCCAGAAAAAGTTCTTGCTGCTAATTTTTCAAATCCAGTTAACTCATCTGAGTTTTTGATTACATCTTTTATGTCTAGCTTGAATTCCCACTCACCAATTAAACTACTTTCTAGATTCTCTTGAGAATAACTATTATAAATTGTCAGAAAAGATAAAATCAAAAAAAATACTCTTATTCTTTTAATCATCGTTAAGACTCATCTTTTTGTTTAGTGAAAAAACTTCATCTGCATTATAATCATCCCCATGAAGTAATTTTAGCTGCTTATTTAGTAAGTCTCTTTTTTTGGAGAGTTTACTATCAAATTCTGTAATATCTATAAACTCTGAATTCTGAGGTAATAAATTAATTACATCATCCATGTAATTTAATACAGCAGTAATTTGATTTGGAATCCAAGAAATTATTGGAGTACCTCCAGTTGCTTTAGCATATTTTGTATTGGCCATTATATATTTTTGAACAAATTGCCAGTGACCATTTCTGAAATAATATATTTCATCAAGAATTTGAATTAACAGACACAGCCCCTCCTCATTATTTGACTCTTTAAGACTGTTAAATAATCTGCTATTTCCCATTTCATTTTTAATATCTTCTAAAAAATTTTGTATACACTTTGGTCTATATGATCTTAAATCAAGCAGATATTTTGTGAGATCATTTGATGGATAATAATCAATAACTCCTGTAAAGATATCGGCAGTTGGAATAATATTATCTTGGGCTCCTGTCTGACCTCTGTATTGAACGGGTTTATTCGATACCCCTTCATATATCACTCCATCCCCAAATATTTCATCATTACCTTTAATCCCCATAATAAAAACTCTAAAATCATTATAATGTTTCCATCTTGAGGCTTGCCACATTATTTGTCTTCTTTCATTTATCTTTTTCATAGCCGAAAGACACTTTTTAAGCGAATTATTTACTCCAGTTGAATCACTTGATTCTAGATAGTCAAAAATGCTGCCAATCAATTCAGGGGAATGTTGATTAATATCAACATGAAGCATTATGAAGCCTCTCTCGTCATCCATGCCAGAGAACTTAGCTGCCATTGCAAGATTCTCCCACTCAAAACCTTTGGCATTATCTATCTTTACGTAATTACCTAAAGAATATGCATAATGGTAATCTATAAATGGGTAGACATCAAGTTTCTCACTAACCAGTACAAAAGGCTCAGCAATTTGAGCAGGTAAAGTATTGTGTGCCTTTCCATATTTTTTTGTTTTAATATAATTGAAGTGAGCAGGTGCTAGAAGGTATGCGCTTGTGAGAAATGCATATGCTCTAAATAAAGCCTGAACGATAAAGACATCATCTTCTTCAGTTACCAGATCTTTTAAATTTGATAGACTATGAACACCCTCTTCGATAGCACCTTTTCTTGAAAGCAACCCATCACTTCCATCTTCTTTTTTAATTGGCATTTCATCAATTAGTTTTTGAAGCTCATCATATCTTTCAGGGAGTCTTGATAATGGACTTTTCTTGGGTAGAAAGCCATTTACAGAGTTGACTTCAAAGAAATTATCAGTATAATTTTCTAATTTCAATGTATTAGGTTTTAATATAAATGTATGGAAAATTAATTATTACAAGAACCAATAGTCCAAGTATTTACACCTTCTGATTCTGCTACACATTTATTGGAATATGTAGTATTATCACAACCACATACTGGCATGTACTCTTTGGTACATGCAATTAGTTTTTTTTCAGACTTACAGGGTTGATTATCAGATTTAGAACATCCAACTAACAATGTGAAAATCAAAAAATAAAAGCCTAGCTGCTTGAACATTTTTTATTAAATTGAAGTAAAATTACTAATTAAATGGATAAAAGAAGATTCATAAAATCATTAGGGGCCTTGTCTTTTTCCCCTTTAATTTCTGCCAGTGAATTAAGTGATTTTAAGCCTATATCAAAAAACCTTCCATTCATAAATAATGAGGATGAATTATGGAAAACAGTAAGATCACACTATACATTAAAAGATGAATATATAAATCTTGAAAGTGGTTACTACAATATAATTCCAAATCCTATACTAGATCATTTCATAAGTCATGTTAAGCATGTAAATATTGAAGGTTCATATTACATGAGAAAAGATTTAAATAAAAATAAAGATAGGGTTACAAGTGAGCTTGCAAATTTAGTTGGCTCTACACCAGATCAAATTGCCATTACAAGAAATGCAACTGAGTCTTTGGATCTTGTGATCTCTGGTTTTCCCTGGAAAAAGGGTGACGAGGCAATCTATGCAAAACAAGATTATGGAACAATGAAAGAAATGTTTGAACAAATTTCAGATAGATATGGTGTAGTCAACAAAATAATATCGGTTCCTAATCATCCGAAAAATGATGAAGAAATTGTATCCTTATATGAAGGTCAAATTACAAGTAAAACTAAGCTTATTATGGTCTGTCATATGATAAATATTACAGGTCAAATACTACCAATTAAAAAAATATGTGAGATGGCACATAGTTATGGAGTTGAGGTGATGGTCGATGGAGCTCATTGTGTTGGACACTTCGACTTTTCAATTGATGATTTTAATTGTGATTATTATGGGTCAAGCTTGCATAAATGGTTAGCTACTCCACTTGGAGCGGGCTTGCTTTATGTAAATAAAAATAAAACTCATAGAATTTGGCCTTTATTAGCAAATGGAAATACTGATAAGACAGATATTAAAAGATTAAATCATATAGGGACCCATCCTGTTCACACGGATCTTGCAATTTCAAATTCAATTGATTATTTAAAATGGATTGGAATGGAAAGAAAAGAAAAGAGAATGAGATTTCTTCAAAGATATTGGTCTGATAAATTAAGGAATGTAAAGAATGTAATCGTGAATACTCCACAAGATATTGATAGAAGTTGTGGAATTGGGAATGTCGGACTTACAAATATGAGTCCATCTAAAATGGAAGATTTATTATTTAAAAAGTACAATATTTTTACAGTTGCTATAGATTATGCAAATGTAAAAGGATGCAGAATAAGCCCAAATATTTTTACTACCACAGAAGAGCTTGATAGTTTTGTTAAAGCAGTTAAAGAAATGGCATTAGTATAAATTTATCCTTCTGTCTATTGCCAAACTATTTTGATTAAATTTCAGATTACCATATATTTAATCAACTATCCCATAAACACATAAAATATGACATCTTTACTTCTTGTCGAGTTTGATTGGAATACAGCTTTAATTAGATTTTCTGTAAATACATTTTTTATTGCTTCTATGATTCTAATAATCTCAAAACAGATGGTTTTAAGGCGCTTTTCATTTTCATTTTTGATGATCAGTTTGATAGTATTTTTCTTATGCTTTACTCTAAAGAATTTTGACCTTAACCTTGGGATGGCTCTTGGTCTATTTGCAATTTTTGGGATAATAAGGTACAGGACTCAACCTCTTCAGACAGAAGAAATGACATATTTATTTATTACTATTGGGATGGCAGTAATTAACGCTTTATCAGAAGAGTTTTTATCTGTAAGTGAATTAATTATTATAAACTTAACGGTTATATTATTTATAATTTTTGGAGAATTTATTCTAATGAAATTTTCATATAATAAAGTTCACCCATTAGCAGAAGATATAAATAGACGTATAGTCCTACAGCTTAAATATGATGATGGAGATATGAGTAAAATAATAGCTGATGAAATAAAAAAACAAGAAAAAAATCTTAAAATTAATGTAAAGACATATAAAGTATTTAAAATTGATAAAAATCTAAATATTATTACCATCCATGTTTATTATTAAAGGAGCAACTAAATTTTTAGCCTTAATATTTTTTATAATGCTAAGCAATTTTAGTTTAGCACAATCAAACGAATTAAAAGGATGGTCGTCTGTTGAATATGGTTTTGAAATTAATGATTTACTGAAAATAGATTTAAGTCAACATTTTAGATTAAAAGAAGATCTTAATGTTGTTGATACATATATAACTGAGTCAGAGATATCATACGAACCAATAAACAAATTAACCTTATTAGGCCAATTAAGATATTACAGTAGAAATGATAACAGTGGTGGCATTCAAGGTTTCGAAAATATGATGCGATATAGATTTGGAATCGAAAAAAAATTCAACTTAAATAAACTAAATTTTGAATTACGAGTTGCATATCAAAATCGTTTTTCACTCGACAGAAAGAATAGGTTTAAGAAAAGAGTCCGTATAAGGCCTTTGATTGAATTAAAAATGAAAGATTGGTCAAATAATCCTAAAATTTATTTTGAATATTTTGATGAAATAGAGGGCAATGATCAAAAAGCTTATAGATATGGAATAAGCAAGAAAATAAATACAACTAAATCTCAGAGCTTAACATTACGTTATTTTTATCAGAAGTATAAAGAAAAGTATAGTCCAAATTCCACTGCAAATATTATTTCTCTTAAGTATAGTTTTAATTAAAAGTTAAATGAAAAAACTTAGTTATTCTAAATTAAAAGAGAAAGTCAAAAATGCTAATAAAAAGGAATTCTATGCTCTTGTTATTGCATTATGGTGGATACCATTAGGATCTTTTTGGAGCATGGCTGCAATATGGATAAGATATTCATCAAACATTAAGAAGTTCCTTAGATTTAAAAAGTAAACTTTGTTACTTATTTAATACTACTTTTTTCTCAAATCTTCTATTTAACGGACTTTTAACGATAATTCTGCATTGATACTCAAAACTTTTTAATTTCTTTGAGTTCTAAAACCAAGATGCAAAGAGTTCTATTTATTTTATTAACAAGTGCCTATTGTTTTTCACAGCAAACAATTGTGGAACTTAACAAAGCACCGGAGTCTGATTTTATACTGGATGGAATCATAAGTGAGCCTGAAATTGATAATGCTAAAACGATTGATATTGTATATGAACATGAACCTGGATATAATACTGCTCCCTCTTATGAAACAAAAACATATCTAAAATATACAGACACATATCTATACATTGGATTCAGGGCATATAGAGATGAGGTAAAGGCAGATATACATCCTAGAGATAATTTTTCTTTATTTGAAGATGACTTTGCGAACATACATCTTGATACTTATGGTGATGCAAGAAATAATATAGGTTTAACTGCAAATCTATTTGGTAGTCAAGCAGATGGAATAAGAATAGACACAAATGATTGGAGTATGGGAAGTGGTTCTGGCTGGAGTTTGGACGCAAATTTTGATTATCAATCTCTAGGCAGATATACAGATTTTGGATATGAAGTAGAGTTTATAATACCCTTTTCGTCTATACCTTTTCCTAACGGTAAAACTCAAAGATGGAAAATAAAACTTAGTACAAATTATCGTGATAATACTAAACAGGGTGTAACTGCTCGAGTTTATAGTAGTAAGCTTGATCGTGATAACACATGTGTGCTTTGTCAAAATAATCACACAATAGTAATGACTGATATTAAAGTTGACAAAGTATTTAACTTATTGCCATATGTTGGTGCAAATATTGTTGGAACAAGAGAGAAATATTATGATAGAGTCAATTATGAAACACCTGATGTTAATTACGGTTTAGGAGTTAATTTAGATCTAAGTAAAAATTTATCTTTAGAAGGTACAATTAATCCAGATTTCTCTCAAGTTGAAGCTGATGTAACTAAAATTGATATTAACTCACCAACTGCAATTAATTATCCTGAGAAAAGACCATTTTTTAATAGAGGTATTGACCTTTTTAATTACTCCTTAGATGTTTTTTATACAAGGTCAATAAACAATCCTTCTTTTGCTTCAAAAATACTTAATCAGGGTAAAAAGTCTCGACTATATATTTTATCTGCAGTTGATAAAGATTCACCCTACTTGGTCCCAACACATTATGAATCATTTTCAGGTGTTGGAGGTAGAAGTTTTAACAATGTAATCAGATATGAACATCTAATTAATCAAAACACACGTTTTGGTGGTTTGATTTCAAACAGATTATATGAGGGAGATGCATATGGTAACTTAATAGGTATAAATGGACTTATAAATTTTAATCGTAGTTGGAAGCTGCGCCTTGAATATTTTAAAAATTCTAATCAGGAGCCAATTGCTGATTGGATTGACTCTGATAAAACTTTTTCAAATTATTCAGTAAAACTTGATGGTGAAAAATTTTCTGGTCATGCATTTTATTCTGAGCTAAGAAGAGAGACTTTGAACTGGAGATCGTTTGTAAGATATACAAATATATCACCCACATTTAGATCAGATCTTGGATTCATTACTCAGAATGATGTAAAAAAATATGAAATATGGCATGGATATTACTCTTTTCCTGATACGCAGCTTTTAAAGAATTACAGATTGAGTGCAAAATACGATAGAGAGTATAATTATGATAACAGCCTAAAAATGTCTGCAATCCAGGCTTATTTTACTTTTCTTACGATTTACAATACAAATGTTTTTTATAATTATGAATATGATTTTTATAATTCACATCTTATGTCTGAATTTAAAGATTACGTAAATCATTATTCTCGACTTAGCTCCAGACCATTTGAATTTATGGATATTCGTATGTCATATGCGTGGGGTAAAGATATTGCTTACAGAGAAGCTATACCGCAACTTGGTATTCGTTCAAACCTAGATTTTCAAATGGCAGTAAATATTAATAATAACCTTAGAGTAACACCAAGTATTAATTTTGAGAAATTAAAAAAGATTGACTCTAATGAATATTTTTTTGATGGATATATTGCAAGGTTAGACTTAAGATATCAATTTAATACTGCCCTTAATTTTAGAGTCATCTCTGAGTATAACGAGTTTACTGATAAATTTTTTGTACAACCATTAATATCATGGAGACCAAATCCAGATACAATATTTTATTTTGGAGGAAATCAAAATTATGTTGACGAATTTATTGATTACAACTCCCCAAATTATATGGTTAATAAGACACAATTGTTTTTGAAATTTCAGTACCTTATAAAATCTTAAATTTCACATATCTAAATTTTTTTTATTTTTTTTGATCTAATAACTAAATCATGAAAAAACTTCTATTAATTATTTTTAGTCTTTATTTTTCAAACTCCACAGCCCAAGAGACTAAGCTGGCTTTAAATAAAATCGATCAAAATAAATTTAATATTGATGGGGTTCTTTCAGAGGACGAAATTAATAATGCAAAAATTCTTGAGATAATATATGAAGTTGAACCAGGTCTTAATTCAATGCCATCTCAAGAGACTTTAGGATATATAACCTACTCAGACAGATATCTTTATGTAGGTATAAAAGCAAAGAGAGAAAGAGTAATAGCTCCCTTAACAACAAGAGATAACGATGCCCTTTTTAGAGGAGATTTTGCTGGAATTACAATTGATAGTTATGGTGACGCAAGAAACAACATAATTCTTATATCTAATCCATCTGGAAGCCAAACAGATGGAATAAGACTTCCTGGAACAAGTTTTGGAGGAGGGCCAAATGTAAACTTCAATGTTAATTTTGATTTCAAATCTTCAGGCAGTATCACAGATGAAGGTTATGAGGTTGAGTTTTTAATTCCTTATTCTGAGCTGCCATTCCCAAATGGTAAAAAACAGTCATGGAAGTTTGAAATTTTTACAGGTTATATAGATAATGAAGATAAAGGTGTTGAAGTAATAGCTGGTTCTAGTATGTCTAGTAGAGAAGCAAGTTGTCAACTATGTTTGCTTGATCATATTATAGTAATGGATGATATAGTAGTAGATAAAAAATTAGATTTTTTACCTTATGTAAGTTCTAATATATCAGGTTCAAGAGATAAATATTATGATAGAATTAATTATGAAACCCCTGAATTAAACTATGGAATTGGAGTAAATCTCGAGCTAAATAAAAATCTTTCATTTGAAGCTACAATAAACCCTGATTTTTCCCAAGTTGAGTCTGATGCAACTAAAATTGATATTAACTCTCCGACAGCAATAAACTATCCAGAAAAAAGACCTTTTTTTAATAGAGGAATTGATGCAATGGATTATCAGCTTGATGTTTTTTATTCAAGATCAATCAACAACCCATCATTTGCATCAAAAATAATTAATCAAGGTAGAAAGTCCAGATTATACGTTTTAAGTGCTTTTGATGAAGAAACACCATATTTAGTGCCAACACAATTTGAATCTTTTTCAGGTGTTGGGGGAAAAAGTTTCAGCAATGTAATTAGATATCAAAATTTTCTTGATTCTAAAACGCGAGTAGGCCTTTTAGCATCTAATAGATATTATGAAGGAGATGCATATGGTAACTTATACGGATTGGATGCCCTTGTAAACTTCTCAGATGTTTGGAAGTTTGAATTCGAACTATTTTTAAATAACAATAAGGAACCAGTTGCTGATTGGATTGATTCTGACAATAAATATGGTGATAGATCAGTTCTGCTGGATGGTGAAACAATCAATGGAAATGCAGTCTATGCAACTGTAAGAAGAGACACTGAAACGTGGAGATCATTTATTGAATACTCTCATCTTTCAGATGACTTTAGGTCGGATCTTGGATTTATAACAACTAATAATCAAAAAAAATATACTTTATGGCATAGTTATAACCAATATCCAAATAAAGATTATATTAAAAGATATAGAATTAGTCTAAGGCAAGACTTTGAGTATAGCTACTCTAATGATATTGCCAGATCTAATTTTCAAGGTTACCTTGGATTTCTAACAATTTTAAACACTGATGTTTTATATAATTATGAGTATAACTTTGTAAAGTCGCATCTAGAGTTTCAGTTCAGAGATTTTATTAATCATTGGCTCAGAGTTGAGAGTCAGCCTGCAGACTTTCTTAACTTTAGTATTTTTTATAAGTGGGGGAAGGATATTGCCTATAGACTTGAAACTCCAATGCTAGGAATGGTTAATGATATAAGATTCTCATCCGAAATTTCAATCAATGAAAATTTTAGAATTAGGCCAAATATTAATTATTCTTCAATAAAAAAGCTTGATTCAGATGAGTATTATTTTAAGGGTTATATCGGTAGACTTGATATTCGTTATCAATTTACTAACTCACTTGATCTTAGATTGATCTCTGAGTATAATGATTTTTCGGAGCAATTCTTCTTTCAACCACTTATCTCATGGAGACCTAATCCAGATACAATATTTTACTTAGGAGGAAATCAAAACTATATTGACCAGTTTACAGATTATAATTCACCCCATTATAGAGTAAATAAAACTCAACTGTTTTTGAAGTTTCAGTACCTTTTTAAGTAATCTTATAGTATTTAACTATTAAATACTGTATAAGAAACTTAAATTATCTATCAGATAGTCTTATAATTAAGAATTTTTCTTATTTTAGTTTGTAACTATAAACCAATGCAACTTAATTCAAAAAGTATTTTCTTAAGAAGAGTTCGTGAAGCTCAATTGCTAAAAAAAATCAGCAAACGAACAGCCAATCATTTTATATCAGTATATAAGAAATTTGATTCTAACAAAAGATCAGAGGCAGATGAAAAAGCTGATGAATTACTTGCAGAGTTAATTACTGAGTCTACATTAAAACAAAGACGTTAATTATTTAGTTGCCCAGCATTCAATTTCTATCTTAGCTCCAAGAGCTAGCCCTGAACCTGCAAAGGTGCTTCTAGAGGGTAGACTATCTCTGTTATTAAAAAACACTGTATAAGCTTTATTCATTTCAGTATAATCATTTATATCTTCAAGCATACACAGGCACTTAAATATTTTATCCGAATTTGACCCGAGATCATTTAAAATCATGTTTATATTATTTAATGTCTGTAAAGTTTCAGCAGCAATCCCACCTTCAACTATCTCTCTTGTTCCAGGTTCTGATCCTACTTGACCTGAAACATAAATTATATTTCCTACTATTGATGCATCTGAAAATGGAAAATTGAGTTCTTTTGATTTATCACTTACAAAATATTCAGCATCATTATTAGTCTGAGTAGAGCAGCTGCTAAATAAAATTAAAATTGATAAAAC
>CACJMJ010000003.1 GCA_902594485.1 uncultured Bacteroidota bacterium | reverse complement strand
CTCCCTGGAAAATCAGGGCTTGGTGCACCACTAATGTGTCTTGATTCAGCAAGATATGGAATATCATGGGGAGCTATTGGTGTTGCTATGGATTGTTATAATACAGCATTAAAGTATTCATTGGAAAGGGTTCAATTTGGAAAACCAATTGCAGCTAAACAACTTCAACAAAAAAAGTTAGCTGAGATGTTGACTGAAATTACAAAAGCTCAATTATTATCATGGAAATTGGGAAAGCTTAAAAATGATGATAAAGCATCCTCGGCTCAGATTTCCCTTGCTAAGAGGAATAATGTAGATATGGCAATCAATATTGCAAGGGAGGCGAGACAAGTACTAGGTGGAATGGGGATTACAGGTGAATACAGTATAATGAGGCATATGATGAATCTTGAATCAGTCATCACATATGAAGGTACTCATGATATACACCTGCTTATACTAGGTCATGATATAACTGGGCATAATGCCTTCTAGTTAAAAGTCAAATACAAATCCGATACTTGGTATTAATGAACTCCTATTATCACTAATTACTTCAATTAGATTCCTAGGGTCAACAATATTTAAGTTTCCATCTCTTTGAAGTCCATATTCAGGTGGAACTGGAATCTCATCCATCAAAAGATTCTCAATATCAATGTAGAAATTCATGGATGTTGATTTAAAATTCCATCTCTTATCAACTCTAACATCTAACTTTGTAAAATCATTCAAATAATAATTTCCAAGTTGCGAATAATCAAAAATAATCTCTGGATAAGACTGTGTGCTTGATGCTATATCTACTGGAGAATATGGAGTTTTTCCAGTAAATCTAATTTTAGTACTTAGTTCCCAATTCTTTTTTAGCTTATAACCTCCAGTAAAAGAGAGTAAGTGTCTATTGTCCCAGACAGAAGGAAGATAGATTTTATCTAATCCGGAGAACTTACTATAAAAGAAAGTATATGAAAGTATTCCGTAAAAATTGTCTTTCAATTTTTGCTGGTAAAGAAATTCTAAACCATATGATTTTCCTTTACCAATTGTTAGGATCTCCTCATTACCAAGAACTTCAAAGTCAGCCCCCTTGTTTGCTAAAGATACACCGTCAACTTTTGATACTGGATAATTGTTATATTTTTTATAAAAGGCCTCAAAAGTAAATCTTGAAGATTCTGTCCAATTAAATTCAAAACCTCCAACAATATGATCACTCCTAGTATATTTAGAGCCTTTATTTAAAAATACGTTATCAAAGTTTTTAAATCCTAGAGAGGTGTATGTTGGAATTTTAAAGTATCTACCTGTGGCAAAATTAAATTTCCATTTTTTATCTTCTGATATTATTAGTGAAAGTGCTAACCTTGGAGATATATTTTCAAAAATATTATTCTCTTGTGTAAAATTATCTTGGTCTAATCTTACACCCAAAGATAATCCAAGCTTATCATCAATAAATGTGCTATTTGATTTTAGGAAGAGACCATATTTTATAAAATCTATTTTAGTATTATAATCTGTATTATAAAATTCAAACTGAGTGTTATTTTCATAGTTTGAGAGTTGTATATTACCACCATATGAAAATTTTATATTTTCACTTTTTTGATTGCTAATAAATCTAATTTTTGTTTCATCTTCAATGGATATATTCGAAAATGAAGGGTTCGATTTAGAAATGTTATTTTTGAATCTTTCAAAATTATTTTCTAGCCTGTTATTGCTAATCGATAGATTAAAAAATCCATTTTTATTTTTATAGATTCTCTTCCAGGAAACACCAAATGTTTTAGATTTTTGGTTAATTATAGGGAGTTGTTCTATTTGAGATTCATTTTCAAAATCAAATTCATCAGCTTCATTAATAGTAAGCTCATCTATTGAGCCAATCCCTATAAAATTTATATGATTAAAATCATCTATTTTATGTGTTATTTTCATCTGATAATCCCAGTAATCAGGTAAAAAAGAAAAACCAAATGCTTTAAAAATAAATTGTAAGTAACTTCTCCTAATTGAAAAAATAAAAGATGTGTCTTCATTACTGAACAACTTTAGGGGACCCTCAAAAGTTAACCCAGCTTCACTTGATCCTACTCTAAAATTTCCTGAAACTTTATCAATTTTTGCATCTTTTTGTTCAAATGATAAAACACCAGATAGGGCATTATCATATTCTGCACCAAATGAAGAAGTTGAAAGAGTAACATCCTTTATAAACGATACATTTATTAATCCAACTGGACCTCCCGAGCTTCCTTGAGTACTAAAATGATTTATATTAGGTATCTCAATTCCATCAATATAATATACAGTTTCATTGGGACCTCCACCTCTTATAATTATATCATTTCTGAAACCACCTATTGATGGTGAAATTCCTGGTAGACTTTGAATTACTCGAGTAATATCATTATTTCCTCCAGGATAAGTTTCTATCTCAACAGCTGAAAATGTTTGAGTTGAAAGAGGAGTCTCTAAAGAGGTTTTAAATGGCGACTCTACTACAATTATTTCATCAAGTTCTTCTGATGAAGGATTTAGTCCATACTGCAAAGATTGATTTCCTGCTGATTTAACTATTACATTAAATATAGTAAGAGATTTAAAGCCTATAAAACTGGCCTTAACATTATAACTTGATGTGGGTACGTCATTAATTACAAAAATCCCTTCGTTATTAGTTATTGCAAAAAAGTCAGAATTTTCAACTTGAATTGTTGCTCCCTCAAGGAATAGTCCAGTCTCATTATTAAAAACTTTACCTGAAATAGTTCCTAAATTTTGAGATTGTAAGTTTATGCTAATAAAAAATAAACAGAAGATTAATAGCTGTCTCTTCATCTAGGAGTTTAGAGCTTTTTTACAATATTCAAGGCATTTTTTAACTTCTTTAACTCTATTTGACCCTTCAGGAATCCTATATTCGAGTTCTATAGTAGCAGTAAATTTATATGAGTTATCTCTCATCAACCTTAGAACTTTATCTATTGGTGTGTCTCCAAAACCCCATATTTGATTATCACTTACACCAGGGTTTGCAATTTTACCGTATTGTCTGTCTTTTAAATGAAGACTGCATATTTTTTCATGATTATTCTTTATAAATTCAATTAGAGATTCTCTTGTATTACCCCTAACATTTATATAATGTCCTATGTCTAAGTTTATAAAGTTATTTTTTGAAGAACTAAGAGCATAATCCCATGCTTGATCAGTAGCCATCTTGTTTGAGCCAAGATTATTACTATGTGTGTGATAACCAACTTTAACTTTATGTTTTTTAGAAAAATAATTAACTCTATCTATGTCATTATTATCTAGTAATTCATTCATTAGAAAGTCAGCTCCTAAAGCTTTTGTTGCTCTCATAGCATATTCAATTTCACCGTCTGTGTTTCCTGAACTTATGCAATTTGGCTTATAAGCAAAAATATTAATCCCATTATCATTAAAAAACTTTCTCATACTCTTAAGTTGCTTATTTGTTACATTCTCTCTCCAGTCAGCATATGATCTCCTAGATCTTGGAATCCCCATTGTTTTTTCAATGTGACTCCCCATTAGTTCAATGTTATCAACTCCTGAGTCTATACAGTTTTGAAGTATCACATTAGCTTCTTCCTGTCCAGGTCTAAAAGAATAAGTAATTACTGATATATCAACACCATTGACATCAGTTGTAAATGGAGTAAAATTATAATTTAATGCTCCTATTGTAATTATGGACGATTTCTTAATAAAGCTTCTTCTTGAATTCATAATGATGTTAATAATTAATATTAGGTTTTTTTAAGTTGATAACTAACTTTAAATATAATTAAATACTTTTTTAATATTAGAGCATAAAATGATAAAAGGTGTGATTTTTGATATGGATGGAACAATAGTTGATAGTTTGCCATATCACTATAGAGCTTGGGAAACTTTTTTTGAGGAAAATAAAGTTGAAAATTTTTCAGAGAAATTAAAAGATTACAAAGGTGGTGGAACTCTTGATTTAATGACTGCGGTATATGGTGATAAGTATTCAAGAAAAGAATTAAAAATTATGACTGATAATAAAGAGATAATTTTTAGAAAAATATATAAAAATAATGTATTACCAATTAAGGGGTTTATGGAGATATTTGAATTAATTAAATCCAAAAAAATTTTAGTTGGACTTGCAAGTAATGCCATAAGGAAGAATGTTAAAATGATCTTGAGTGAATTAAAAATATATGAAAAGTTTGATAGTATCATTTGTGGAGATGAGGTAGAAAAAGGTAAACCTAACCCTGAAATGTTTAATGAAACTGTTAATAGGTTTAAATTGAAAAAAGAAGAATGTTTAATTTTTGAAGATTCTATAGAAGGTGTGACAGCAGCAGTAAATTCAGATGTAGATGTTATTGGAATAACTTCAAGTAGCTCAGATAAAACTCTCAGAGATAAGGGCTGTAAATTGACAATTGAAAATTATATAGATTTTGACTTGTCGATTTAATATTCATAATAGTACTTCGGGTGGGAATCGAACCCACACTCCGAAAGGAACTGGATTTTGAATCCAGCGCGTCTACCAGTTTCGCCACCGAAGCTAAAGGGCTCAAAATTAATAAATTCCACTATATTAAATAATTTATAATAAAATTATACTGAACAATAATTATTTATAAATTTGCACTCCAATTAATTGAATGTGAAAACACCAGTTAAATTATTTTCTTGTACACAAAGTATGACTTTGTCTAACCAAATTGCAAAACATTTTGGGCAAGAGCTTGGTAGTGTATATATTCAAAGATATAATGATGGGGAGTTTCAACCTTCATTTGAAGAATCTGTTAGAGGATCTAGAGTCTTTATTATTGGATCAACAAACCCATCCTCTGATAATTTAATGGAAATGCTTCTAATGCTAGATGCTGCAAAAAGATCTTCAGCGAGACATATCACTGCTGTTATACCCTATTTTGGATGGGCTAGACAAGACAGAAAAGATAAGCCCAGAGTCCCAATAGGCGCAAAATTAGTTGCTAAACTTCTTGAGTCTGCTGGTGCTACAAGAATTATTACAATGGATTTACATGCTGATCAAATTCAAGGATTCTTTGAAAAGCCTGTTGATCATCTATATGCCTCAGCGATTTTTGTACCATATATAAAATCACTAAATATTAATAATTTAACAATAGCATCTCCTGATATGGGTGGTTCAAAAAGAGCTTATGCATATTCTAAATTTTTAGATGCAGATGTAGTAATATGTTACAAGCAGAGGTCAAAAGGTAATGTGATTACTCACATGGAGCTAATCGGAGATGTTACAGGTAAAAATGTTATTTTAATTGATGATATGGTTGACACAGCTGGTACATTAACAAAAGCTGCAGATTTAATGATTGAGAAAGGTGCTGAATCTGTAATTGCAATTTGTACACATGCACTTCTTTCTGGAGATGCCTACGAAAAAATTGAAAAATCAAAACTAAAAAAATTAATCACTAGTGATTCAATTGAGATAAAGAACAAATCAAAAAAAGTTGAACACCTAACATGCTCTAAAATATTTGCTGAAGCCATGTTCAATGTTCATAATAACAAATCAATTGATAAACTATTTATAAAATAAAAAAATGAAATCTATAGAAATTAAAGGCTTAATAAGAGAGGCTACAGGAAAAACAAGTACAAATTCTGTCAGAAAAGATGGGAATGTACCATGCGTATTATATGGAGGAGGTGAAATTTTACATTTTACTGCATCTGAGATAGGTTTCAAAGATCTAGTCTACACGGCAGCAGCTCATACTGTTGTTTTGAATCTTGGTGATAAAAAGAAAAATGCTATTCTTCAAGACATTCAATTTCATCCTGTATCAGATAAAATACTTCATGCTGACTTCTATGAGCTTCATGATGACAAACCCGTAACAATGGATATACCTGTAGAACTAAGTGGTTCTGCTCCAGGTGTACTTAACAGTGGTGGAATATTAACAAGAAATAAGAGAAAACTTAGAGTTAAAGCTCTTCCAGGGAATCTTCCAGACTCTCTAAATGTTGATATTTCTGAGCTTGAACTAGGTGATAAATTTTATACTTCTGAACTTGAAAGTGATGATTATGAGTTACTTCATCCAGATAATACAGTAGTTTGCCAAGTTAGAACTTCAAGAGCTTCTATGGCATTACCTGAAGATGAAGAAGGAGTTGAAGGTGAAGAGGGTGTTGAAGGTGCTGAAGGTGTTGAAGGTGCTGAAAGTGCTGATGGTAAAGCTGCTGAAGGCGGTGATGCAAAATCAGAGGCTCCTAAAGAAGAATCTAAAGACTCAAAAGAATAATTGTATTCAATTAATCTTAACTTTAATAAGATTATTTCAGTACAATGTATTTTTTTAATAAAATCGTATCACGGTTCTCTTCAAAGTCTGATATGAATAAATATCTCATCTTAGGTATTGGAAATATTGGTCCTGAATATGAAAACACAAGACACAATATTGGATTTGATGCCATAGATAAACTTGCACTAGAACTAAAAGTTAGTTTTGATGCTGTTAAATTAGCATACAGAGCTGAGGCAAAATATAAAGGGAAAAAATTAATTTTAATTAAACCCAACAATTATGTTAATAATTCTGGGAAGTCACTTTCATATTGGATGAAAAAAGAAAAGGTTGACACAAATAATATTATAGTAGTTTGTGATGATCTAAATCTCTACTTTGGGAATATAAAAATTAAATCAAAAGGAAATTCTGGAGGACATAATGGCTTAAAAGATATTGAGGAATATCTTGGAAACTCCAATTATTCTAGGATTAGAATCGGTATTTCAAATGACAAAAATGTTTCAATGACAGATTATGTTCTTGGTAAATGGACAAAAGAAGAACAGTCAAAAATACCTTTATTAACAAATAAATCTATTGAGATAATTTTTTCATTTCTTCAGACTGGATTAGAAAGGACTATGAATTTTTATAATAAGAAGAATTTTATAGATGAAAATTTATAAAAGTATTGATGAATATAATGAATCAAAAAATTCTGTTGTTACAATAGGGACATTTGATGGTATCCATAAAGGTCATCAAAAAATTTTCAATAAACTTATAACTGCATCAAAACAAAGTGATCTATCATCTGTAGTCCTAACGTTTTTCCCTCATCCTAGGGTTATTTTAAATAAGTATAATGATATAAAAATGATAGATACTTTAGATGAAAAAATAGATCATCTAGAAAAGATTGGAATTGATCATCTTGTTATTCATCCATTCGATAAAAAATTTTCGTTGTTATCTGCTGATCAATTTATAAAAGAGTACTTAGTAGAGAAGCTTAAGTTAAAACATATAATTATAGGATATGATCATAGGTTTGGTAAAGGGCGAGAAGCTTCAGTCACAGATCTTAAAGAGTACTCAAGGGAATTCAATTTTGTGGTAGATGAGATTGATGCGCAAGAAATAGAAAAAATTGCTATTAGTTCTACAAAGATTAGAAACTCAATTAATGAAGGTGACTTGAAAACAACAGAAACATATTTAGGAAGATTTTTTAGTCTAACTGGTAAAGTTGTCAAAGGCGATGGGCTAGGCAAGCAAATAAATTATCCTACTGCTAATATCTCAATTGAAGAGGACTATAAAATTATTCCTAAAGATGGTGTCTATTATATTAAAACAACAATTGATAATAAGTTATATAATGGTATGATGAATATAGGTCACCGACCAACTATTGGGACTAAAGAAAAGTCTATTGAAGTAAACCTATTTAGTTTTGATAAAGACATCTATGATAAAGTCATTAGTGTTGATGTTGTTGAGAAAATAAGAGAAGAAAAAAAGTTTTCGTCAATTGAGGCATTAAAAACTCAATTAGCAAAAGATGAAGAACACTGCCTAAAATTAATAAACAAATAAGTTTTATCTTTGATTTCAAAATAACCTATGCTTTCAATTGATACAATTTCTAATAATAAAGAGGAAACACTCATAGGTTTAAAAAAACGAGGTTTCAAAGACCTAAAAATTATTGATAAGATTATTGATCTTAATCTCACTAGAAAAAAAACTCAACAAGACTTGGATAAAATTTTATTTGAGTCAAACAACATTTCAAAGAAAATTTCAGAAATATTTAAATCTGGAAATAATGACGATAGTGTTTCTGCTTTGAAAGAGGAATCAAGTGATTTAAAATTAAAATCTAAGACTCTATCTGACCAACTTGAAAAAATAAAATCAGATATTTTTGAATTATTAACATCTATACCAAATATTCCAGATAATGAAGTACCTGAGGGTTTTACTATTGAAGATAATATTGAAGTCTACAGAAGTAATGAAAAAATTGAACCTGACGAAAATCTAAAGACTCATTGGGATCTGGCTAAAGAGTATGATATAATTGATTTTGAACTTGGAAGTAAGATTACTGGATCTGGCTTTCCTGTATACAAAGGTAAAGGGGCTAAACTTCAAAGAGGGCTTATTAACTATTTTTTAGATAAAAATACATCTGCAGGATACACTGAATTCCAAGTTCCTCATTTAGTAAATTCTGATTCAGCTTTTGCTACGGGACAGTTACCAGATAAAGATGGCCAAATGTATCACGTAAATGAAGATAACTTTTATTTAATTCCTACTGCCGAAGTACCTCTTACAAATATTTACAGAGACAAAATTTTATCTTCAGATGAAATGCCAGTTTTACTTACAGGATATACACCATGCTTTAGGAGAGAAGCAGGTAGTTATGGATCAGAAGTAAGAGGCCTGAATAGACTTCATCAATTTGATAAAGTTGAAATAGTAAGACTTGAACACCCTGATAATTCTAGTCAAGCTCTAATTAATATGAAAGAGCACGTAAAAGAAATTTTAAGTGACCTTGAAATAGATTTTAGAATTCTCAATTTATGTGCAGGAGATCTTGGATTTACATCATCAATAACATATGATTTTGAGATATTTTCAAAAGGACAAAAAAAATGGTTAGAGATAAGCTCAGTATCAAATTTTAAGTCATACCAATCAAACCGTTTAAACCTTAAGTTTAAAAATAAAGAAGGTAAAAACGAATTATTACATACTCTAAATGGAAGCTCCCTGGCTCTCCCAAGAGTTATGGCAGGACTTATCGAGAATAACCAGACTAATGAAGGGATTCAAATTCCAAAAGCATTAATTCCATATACTGGATTTGATTTAATCAATTAGATTATGCAAAGAGATGTTAATCCAAAAAAATTCCTGGGTCAACACTTTCTAATTGATGATAATATTTCAAAAAAAATAGTTGAGGCTATTAATTTTAAAAAGTTTAAAAAGATTATTGAAATTGGGCCTGGAAAAGGAGCTCTTACAAAACATTTACTTCATATTAAAGATATGCTCACTTTAATTGAGGTAGATAAAGAATCAGTTGAATTCCTTAATAGTGAGTTTCAAAAAGAGAAGCTTAATATAGTTGAAGCAGATTTCTTAAAATTTAATATGGAATCAACTTACCCATCCGAAAAAGACATATTAATTATTGGAAACTTTCCATATAATATTTCATCTCAAATATTGTTTAAATCAATTGATAATTATAAATCTGTTAGTGGACTCATTGGTATGTTCCAAAAAGAGGTTGCTGAGAGGATAATCAGTAAAAACAATTGTAAACAATATGGAATATTATCTGTAAAAACGCAGCTATTTTATGATACTAAAATTTTATTTAATGTATCACCAAATGTTTTCTTCCCTAAACCTAAGGTAGACTCGGCAGTAATTTCATTGACTAGAAAAAAGAATTTGACTATTGATTGTGATTTAGATCTATTAGACAAGGTAATTAAATTAAGCTTTCAGCAAAGAAGAAAAAAAATAAAAAATTCTCTAAAAAGACTTGATATACAGGAAAATATATTAGAAGATAGTATATTTGAATTAAGGCCCGAGCAACTTACTATTGAAGAATTTGTCAAATTAACTAAAAAAATAAGTGATGAGACAATTTAAAATCAATGATGAATTAATTAATAAGATTAAAAAACTTATTAGTAATGATGATAAGGATAAACTTATCACAAATCTTGAAGAACTTCACTATGCCGATCTTGCTGAGATTTTTGAATCACTAGAAATTAATGAAGTTATATTTCTTGTTAAAATATTTGACAAAGAAAAAATTGCTGATGCATTAGCTGAAATTGATGAAGATTTAAGAGAAATAATTCTAGAGAATCTTTCTGAGAAAGAAATTGCAGAAAAAATTGAAGAATTAGATACTGATGATGCAACTGATGTTATATCAGAGTTACCAGAGGAAAGACAAGAAAGAGTATTCTCTCAAATAAAAGATTCTGAATTAACAGATGATATTAAGGAGCTATTAAAGTATGAGGATGACACTGCGGGAGGTTTAATGGCAAAAGAGCTTGTCAAGGTAAATGAGAATTTAAGTATTTCAAATTGTCTTGACGAAATAAGAAAACAAGCAAAAAATGTTACCAGAGTTCACTCCATATATGTGGTAGATTCAAAAAATAAACTAAAAGGAAGGCTTTCTCTTAAAGATGTAGTAACTGCAAAGTCAAGATCGAAAGTTAAAGATATTTTTATACCCAAAGTAGATTATGTTACTTCTGACCAAGATGGAGAAGAGGTTGCAAAGATTATGTCTAAATATGATCTTGAGGCTATTCCTGTAACTAATAAAAGTAAAACTTTACTTGGAAGAATTACAATTGATGATATCGTTGATTTAATTAAAGATGAAGCAGACAAAGATTATCAATTGGCCGCTGGTATATCATCAGAGGTAGAAGTTAATGATTCTATTTTTCAATTGACAAAAGCTAGACTTCCATGGTTATTCTTAGGATTATTAGGTGGTCTTGGAAGTGTATTTATCTTGAAAGATTTTGAACAGATCATGAATCAACCTGATCTTAGAAATCTATTCTTTTACACACCACTTATTGCAGCTATGGCAGGAAATGTTGGTGTCCAATCTTCTGCAATTATTGTTCAAGGTTTAGCTAATGATTTAGTTAAGGGCTCACTTCTATCAAGACTTGTAAAAGAAGTAGGGTTAAGTCTAATTAATGGTTTAGCATTAGCAATAATTCTAGTTATTTTTGGTCAGATTGTAAATCAAGATCTTTTAATGAGTCTTACAATTGCTGGTTCTATGATGGGGGTAATAATAATAGCTGCACTAGTTGGGACTTTTGTACCTATAATACTTGATAAGCAAGGAATTGATCCTGCTATTGCTACTGGTCCATTCATTACAACAGCAAATGATATATTTGGTATTTTCTTATTTTTCTATATAGCTAAACTCTCATTAGGTTTTTAATGAATATACTTATTCTTTGTACTGGTAATTCATGTCGAAGTCAAATTGCTCATGGTTTTTTAGATCAACTTACAGATAATTCAATATCAGTATTTAGTGCAGGTGTTGAAAAACATGGATTAAATAAAAATGCTGTCAAATGTATGGCTGAAATTGGAATAGATATATCAAATTATAACTCTAATCTTGTTGATGAATACATTAATAAACAATTTGATTTTATAATTACTGTTTGTGATAATGCAAAGGAAACTTGCCCCATTTTCATAGATAATAATGCTAAAAAAATTCATAAAGATTTTAAAGATCCTTCTAAATTAAATAATGGTCTATATGGAGCTGAGTTTATTGAAGTCAGAGATCAGATAAAAAATTTTATTATTGATTTTATCAAAGTTGAGTTATCTTAAAAGGTATTTCTCAATTATTTGTTTATCCATTCTAACAATTTTCCATTGCTCTAAACCATCAACTATTGCACCACTTTTCTTATAAAAATCAATAGCTGTTTTATTCCAATCTAAAACTGACCATTCAACTCTATTTACCCCCCTGTCCTTAGCCACTAACAAAAACTCTCTATAAAGTAATGTTCCAATACCTTTACCTCTCATTTTTTCAGTCACAACTAAATCCTCCAAATGAAGTGTATCTCCAACCCATGTTGAGTATCTTGGAGTAAAGAATGCTAAACCTACAACCTCAGAATTAAATTCTGCTAAAAGACATTCATATCTTGGATGAGAACCAAAACCATCTCTAATTAATTCTTCTTCTGTAACTTTAACGGCATCAGGTTCTTTTTCATAAACAGCTAGCTCAACTAGTAACCTGATTATATCTTTAACATCTGAGGAATTTGCTTTTCTAATTTTAGGAATTTCCATAATTCAATTTAGAAAATTAATTACTCTATCAAGGAAAAAAGAAGGATTATCTGCATGTACCCAATGACCAGCTTGAGGTACTTTAATAATCTCAACATTAGAAAAATATGATTTAATTAAAGGTAAATCAGATTTTTCTACATATGGAGAAGAGTCACCATATAGAAACATCGTTGGTTTTTGATAATTTAAATTATCTTGAAGCTCAAGAGATAACTTATCTTTAAACTCATACAAGACATCAATATTTATTTTCAGTCCCAGGTTCTCTTTATCTATCCAATATAAATTTTTCAACAAAAATTGCCTAACTCTTTCATCTTCAATATAATTAGACATGTGTTCATCTACTTCTTTTCTAGATTTTTTAATCTTAAAATCTATTGATTTTAAACTATCCATTATCTCATGATGATGTGGTTTATATTTTTTTGGTATGATATCTACTATTATTATTTTTTCTAATATATCAGGAAGTTTTTGAGCAAAAAGCATACTTACATTTCCCCCCATTGAGTGGCCTAAAAGGCTAAATTTTTGAATTTTATGGAAAAGAGCATAGTTTTGAATATCATCGACCATAATCTCAAATGAGAATTTATTATCCCAAAAACTTCTTCCATGATTTCTTAAATCAATCAAATGAACAGTATAGTTATATTCTGAAATTTTTTTTGCATGAGATTTCCAATTATCTCCCATACCTAAAAATCCATGAATTATAAATAGATGTCTGTTTGAGTCTCCAATTAGATTTGAATGAAGGATTTTCATTTAAGTATTTGCAAGTATGATTTTATTGTTGATTCTAAACCATTGTAAAGAGACTCAGTAACTAGGGCATGACCAATGGATACTTCTTTTATATTATTAACAGATTGACAGAAAAAATTAAGATTACTTTGACTAAGATCATGGCCAGCATTGATTTCTATATCAATATCATTTGCTACTTCAGAGCATTTCACATATTGCTCTACTGCTCTGTATCTATCATTTGAAAATTCTTTTGCATATGGACCTGTAAATAATTCTATTCTATCTGCATTTATTTTTTTTGCTCCTTCAAGCATCTTAATGTCTGGATCAATAAAAATTGAAACTCTAATTGAATTTGATTTAAAATTATCCACTATATCTTTTAAAAATGTGTAATTAGTCACAGTATCCCATCCTGAATTTGAAGTAATTGCATCTTCTGAGTCTGGAACTAAGGTTACTTGTGCTGGTTTAACTTCATTAACTAAATCAATAAATTTTTTAATTGGATTTCCTTCAATATTTAATTCACAGGATATATTCTTTTTTAAATCTATTGCATCCTTATATCTAATATGCCTTTCATCTGGTCTTGGGTGAATTGTAATTCCTTGAGCACCAAATTTTACAATATCCAAAGCAGTATTCAATAAATTAGGATAGTTTTCACCTCGAGCATTTCTCAAAGTTGCAATTTTATTAATATTTACACTCAGTATTGTCATGTTTTACTTAAAAACTTAAATGCAAATATAGTACTTAATAAAGTTTTAAAAATTGTATTTTTGCGATATGAAGATTGCATTATACATAGCATTTCAAAACAAATCTTCAATTGATTGTTGTAAAGAAATAATTGACCTTATTTCTGAGGATAATCAACTTATTATAGATTCTAAAGTAAAAGATGAATTAGATGAAAGTAAAATAGATAGTTTTATTTTTTTTGATTCTAATGAACCAATAGATAGTGATTTAGACTTTGTTTTTGCTATAGGTGGTGATGGAACAATTTTAAGATCTATAACTTATGTTAAAGACTCAAACATTCCAATTTTGGGAGTTAACACAGGTAGATTAGGATTCTTAACTAGTATTCAGAAAGAAAGTATAAGTGATGCTATATCACAAATTAAGAATAAAGAGTACACTTTCATTGAAAGAACTATTCTTCGAGTTAATTTAGGCTCTTCGAATAATGTTTTTGCTGACTATCCTTATGCTCTGAATGAGATAACTATTCAAAGGAAGGACACTACTTCTCTTTTAAATATTTCATGTAAAATCAATGGTAATTATCTAACAAATTATTGGTCTGATGGCTTAATAGTTTCAACACCAACTGGATCTACAGGATATTCTCTAAGTAATGGAGGCTCAATAGTATCACCTGAATCAAATGTAATATTATTAAACCCTATAGCACCTCACAATATTAACATGAGATCATTAGTAATTCCTGATAATTCAAATATAAAAATAGATATTGAAGGAGATAATGAAATAAACCTATCAGTTGATTCAAGGATGTACTCTATAAGTTCTTCAAATCAAATTGAAATTTCAAAAGCAGATTTTACTATTAAAACAATTAAATTTGATGATGATAATTTCTATAAAAGGCTTAGAGAAAAACTTTTCTGGGGTCAAGACATGAGAAATAAAAATATTAATAATTAATAATGATACCTAAGCACACAGCTATAATAATGGATGGTAATGGTAGATGGGCTGAGCAGAAAGGTATGCCCAGAATATTTGGACACCAAAATGGAGTTACAGCAGTTAGAAGAATTGTTGAGGCAGCCAGTAAGTTTAATATTAAATATTTAACATTATTTACATTTTCTGTAGAAAATTGGGATAGGCCAAGAAGTGAAGTTGATACTTTAATGGGGCTCTTAGTTCAAACTCTTAAAGATCAGTTTGAAGATATGTTCAAAAACAATATAAAACTTAATGCAATTGGAGATTTGGATACACTTCCAGGTGAAGTAAGAGAGGAATTATATACTATAATAGAAAATACAAAGGATAATACAGGTATGACATTGACACTAGCACTAAGTTATGGTGGAAAACAAGAAATTTTCAAAGCAGTCAAAGAGATTTCTGAGAAAGTTAAAAATGATATAATTTGTCTTGATAATTTTGATGATTCCGTAATTAATGATCATCTTTACACAAGTAATTTGCCTGATGTAGACCTTCTTATTAGGACAAGTGGGGAAAAAAGAATTAGTAATTTTTTACTTTGGCAGATAGCATATGCCGAATTATATTTTACTGATGTTTATTGGCCTGATTTTACAGAAGAAGATTTGGAAAAAGCTATTGTTGAATATCAAAATAGAGAAAGAAGATTTGGAAAAACAAGTAAACAACTTTAGATCTAAATTAGTTAAGGCTTTTGGTATTTTTGTCTTAGGAACTAGTTTTCTATTATCGCAAGATAGTTATAGAAAAGGTGGTACTTATACAATAGACACAATAACCGTTGTAGGACTTAAAAATTTCAGTGATAGAACAGTTGTTACTTACAGTGGACTTAGACAAGGTCAAAGATTACAAGTCCCTGGTGAAGAAGTCAGTGCTATACTAAAAAAGCTATGGAATCTAGAGTTATTTAGTGATGTAAACCTTTATATAACAGATGTAAATGATGGTAAGATTAAACTTGAGATAAATGTTGATGAGCTTCCTACTTTACTTAATTATCAGATAAATGGAGTAAAAAAGAGCAAAGCAGAGACTTTTGAGAAAGAAACTGAATTATCTGAAGGTAAAAGACTATCCGAAAGCTTTCTTACTAATACAAAGAATTATATAGAGAATGATTTAAAAAAGGATGGATATTTAAATTCTAGAGTTAATATTGTTTCTACACCTGATTCGATTGGATCTAATAAGCTTAATCTTAATATAAATGTTGATAAAGGTGAGAGAATTAAAATCAAGAATATAGCATTTACCGGAAATGAAATATTTGGTGATTTTAAGTTAAAGTCAAAGCTTAAGAAAACAAAGAAAAAATTTCCACTAAGATTCTGGAAAAAGTCTAAACTAATCGAATCTGATTATGAAACTGATAAAGAAAATTTAATTTCTTTTTACAAGGAAAAAGGATATCGAGATGCAAGAGTCGAATTTGACACAATAATTGTTAATGATGAAAAGACAATAAATGTTGAATTAAATATAGATGAGGGTAATAAGTACTATTTTGGTGATATAAATTATATTGGTAACAGCTCCTACACTGACTTTCAGCTAGATCAAATATTAGGAATCCAGAATGGTGACTCCTACAACGGAGTTCTTCTAAAAGAAAGAATTGCAGATGATAATCCTGATGCAAATGATCTCTCCAATCTATATCAAAATAATGGATATCTTTTCTCCTCTGTTAATGCAGTTGAGGTAAGTGCTGAAAATGATACTATTGACTTCGAAATTAGAATTAATGAAGGTAAACTTGCTAGCTTTAATAATATATCTGTAGTTGGAAATACAAAAACCAATGATAATGTAATTTATAGGGAGTTAAGAATCAAGCCAGGTGAACTTTATAGTAAAGATAAAGTTGTTAGAACGATTCGTGAAGTTGGTCAGCTTGGATTTTTTGATGCTGAACAGATTAGTCCTGACTTTAAAAATGTTGATCCAAATCAAGGAACAGTAGACATTGAGCTTGGCTTAATTGAAGCAGGTGCAAGTCAGATTGAATTGCAAGGTGGTTATGGTGGAGGAGGTTTTATCGGAACTGTTGGGCTTGCATTTAATAACTTTTCTACAAAGAATATTAAAAATAGAAAAGCCTGGAGACCACTTCCAATGGGAGATGGACAAACATTAGCAATTAGGCTGCAAACTAGTACATTCTACAGTACGAGAAGTTTTAGTTTTGTTGAACCCTGGTTTGGAGGAAGACAGCCTGTACAATTTTCCCTGTCTTTATCATCAACAAAACAATACAGATACGATTACTTTACAAGAAGAGCTGACAAAAGCCAATCTTTTGAAATTGCTGGATTTAATGTAGGATTAGCAAAGAGGTTAAGAGTGCCTGATGATTATTTTGTATTATCTCAATCGATTTCTTATCAATATTATAATTTAGAGAATTACTTCACAGGACTTTTTACCTTTGGAAATGGAGAATCACATAATATAGCCTACAATATTGCATTATCTAGAAACAACACCTTTACAAATCCTATTTTCCCAGTTGGAGGCTCAAGCTTTTCATTAAGCGCTAGATTATCCCCTCCATATTCATTAATTAGAGGTGATGACTATGCGGATCTTGCTGAAAGACCAGAATATCAAGACAATAGCGGAAATCCTATTCAAGCTGAAATTGATCAGGCAAGATATAGATGGTTAGAGTTTTATAAAGTAAAATTCGATGGTAGTTGGTATACTAGACTGTTTGGAAAATTCGTTCTAAAAGCTCAAACAGATTTTGGATTTTTAGGAACCTATAATAGTAATTTAGGTAATATACCTTTTGAAAGATTTTATCTTGGTGGAGATGGAATGCAGCAATATGCAATGGATGGTAGAGAAACAATAGCTCTAAGAGGTTATGAGAATGGATCACTCTCAAGTAGGGACGGATCAGTAATATATAATAAGTTTTCACTTGAATTGCGATATCCAATTAGTCTTAAGCCAAGTGCTTCAGTGTTTGCTTTAAGTTTTCTTGAAGCTGGAAATGGATTTGATGACTTCAAAGACTATAGTCCATTTGATATAAAAAGATCTGCTGGAATTGGTGTTAGAGTATTTATGCCTGCATTTGGATTACTTGGGATTGATTTCGGTTATGGTTTTGATTCAACAGATTTTTCAAACACAGGACAAGCATCTGGATGGCAGACCCACTTTGTAATAGGTCAACAATTTTAATCGTTTTTTAAAGAAAAATTACGATATTGCAATCGAAAAATATTTATAGATTATGAAATCGATATTTAAATTATTCGTCGCTGCTTTTTTAACAGTAGCTCCATTAACTGCAACTGCTCAGTCAAATGTTGCACATATTAATGTTCAACAACTTATTAGTGAAATGCCAGAGGTAATAGCTGCTCAAAATGAGTTAGCAAAACTTGAGAAGGATTATACTACTCAAATTGACAATGCATTTAAAGAGTTCCAGACTAAAGCTCAAAGTTATTCTTCTGATGCTGCAAATCAAACTGATGTTACTAATCAAGCAAGACAAAAAGAGCTTGAAAGTATGCAGACTAACTTGCAAGAGTTTAGAGATTCAGCTGCTCAAGAACTTCAAAAGAAACAAATGGATTTAATGACTCCACTTCTTGAGAAGGCTAGAAACGCTATCACAAAAGTTGGAGAAGAACAAGGCTTTAATTACGTTATAGATTCTAGTCCAAATGGAGGTATTATACTTGCAAACGGTAAAGATCTTTTATCTGATGTAAAAAAAGAACTTGGATTCTAAAGTAGTTTCCTAGCTTACATATGGTTTTTTAACATACATTGGCTCAATGTATGCTATATCTTCAAATTTTTTCTCTTCAAATGATTTATCAGAGAGACTAATCATATCAATAGAACTAATAGTTCTTGAAAATACCTTTGTTTTTTCTTTTACAATCTGAGATATAAATTCTTTAGATTCATTTGAATTAACAACTATAATTGATTCCTTATCTAGAATACTAGACATGTAATCGCTGTCTATAAGCTGAATTTTAGGTTGCATTATTTCTATTAAATCACTGCTATATTTAGAGATATAATAATGTTCTCCTTTATCTTTAATTAAAGAAATTATATTTTTATTTTCCTTGATTACTGAATTAGCAATAATCTTAAGAGATGATATACCGATTAAATTAATATTGTGAGGGTAGCATAGTCCCTTGGCGACTGAAAAACCTATTCTAAGGCCAGTAAATGATCCTGGACCTATTCCAATAGAAACAGCAGATAAATCCTTAACACCTAAGTTATTTTCATTTAAAATATCTTGGATAGAGGAAGTTAAAAGCTCACTGTGTCTATAGCTGTCATCCTCTGAATCAAAACTTTGAATTAATTTACCTTTTGATGACAAACAAACTGAACAGTTTTTACTGGATGTCTCTAAATTTAAAATAAATGACATCTTAGTTTGAGATTAATTAGACTGTGGGATTGATAAAGGTAACCCAAAGTAGAACTCAAGAACTTTTAATTTAAATATATAATCAAATTTAGCTCTGATATTTTCAGATTGGGCAGATTCATATCTTTGCTTTGATTGAATAAAGTCAAAAGAATTAACAGCTCCAAGTAAAAATCTATCAGAAGTATCTTCGTATGCATTTTTAAGTGAAGCTAATGTTTTATTTGAAGCTTCATATAGTTTAATAGCACCCGTAAGATCATTATAAGCTTGGTTTATTGAGTTCTCAAGATTAAGTTTCTCCTGCTCATATTGATTTTTAAGTCTATCAAGGTTTACTTTACTTCTTTCAACATTATTTCTTATCTGTTTACCTTGAAATATTGGAATGTTTAAGGCCAGACCATATCCTTGACCCTTGTTCAGATCAAACTGATCATCAAAACTAGGCAGATTATCCTGATATGAAATTCTGGTATTCCACTGATAAAATGAGGTAACTGATGGCTGTAATTGTGATTTTGAAATCTGAATATCTTTTTCAGCAATAGAAATGTTAGTTTCAGCTAACTTAATGTCATTTCTGAAAGTCATTGACTTATTAAGTATTTCTTTTGGAGTCTTGGTTAGAATATCAGAGAATGGTATACTAAAGTCCTCATTGGCTATTTCAAAACTATTGAAGTCGTCAATTAAAAGAAGTTGTGCTAAACTCAATTTTGCATTTCTATAGTTATTTTCAGCTTGAACTACATTTTGTTCTTGAGAAGCTAAACTTGCTTCAATTTCAAAGATTTGTCTTGGTGAAAATGTTCCAATTTCGATTAAATCTTTTGTTCTAGCATATTCAACTTTTGTTATCTCTAGTTGAGATTTTTGAACTTTTAATATTTCGCTATTGAACATTATCTGAAGATATGAGTTTGCTACTAATAGTTTTATATCATCTTTCATGTCATCTAATTGATATTTAGATGCTAGTATCTCTAAATTAGCACGATGAAGTTGATAAACGTTTCTAAAACCATTGTAAACATCAAGACCAAAGCCTGCACTCATTGATGAGAACGATGTAGTTATATCTTCAATAACATTAGTAGTAATATTTATACCTCGACCAATATTCCATTGGTGGTTTGCAGATGCAGATACTCTAGGCAAAAAGTTTCCGATCGCATCAGACTTTCCTAATTCTGAGTTTTGTAAGTTTAATTCAGATTGTTTAATGCTTATATTTTTTTCAATTGCCATCTCAACAGCATCTTGAAGAGTCAGAATATTATCATCAGACTGAGCAAATAATACTGTTGAAAAAAATAAAACGATAATTATGTGTATATATTTCATATTTTTTAAGTCTCTAGTCTTTATCTATCCTCAAATTGATCAAATGCCGATTCCTCTGGTTCAATTTTTAATGGTTCTGTCTTGTTCCAAATTTTGATATTATCTGTCATTTCAACTCCAGATAAAACTTCAACTTTTATGCCATCAGATAAACCAGTTTCTAATTCTCTTCTTTCAAAATTTTGATCTGAAATTTCAATTTCTACGTATGGCTGTTGTGTTTTCCTATCAAATTGAAGAACAGCCTCAGGAATAACCATTATATCTGTCTTAGAATTAACTACCAGCGCTCCGTTAGCACTGTATCCTGCCCTAACAAAAGTATCATCATCTAAAGCAAGCTCAGCCTCAATTTTAAATTGTACTGCACCTCCTTCTTCTGTTCCCTTTGGAGCTACGAACTTAAGCTTTGCATCAAATTCTTTATTAGGTATAGCAGCCATGCTAACAATTATTTTCATACCATTAGTCAAATTTCCTACCTCTGCTTCATCCACTTTTCCTTCAAAAATCATTTGACTTAAATCAGCAATTATTGCTACAGATGTACCAGCATTAAAATTATTTGCAGCAATTACTTGATCTCCTACCTCAACTGGAATCTCCAATATTGTTCCAGAAAGAGTTGCTCTAATGTTAGTGTTAGCAGTAGATGATCCAGCAACTGAACCATTCCTTATTATCTCTAAATCATTTTCTGCAGCTTTTAGATTTTCCTTTGCAGAATTATATCTTAATTCTGCATCTTCAAATTCCTGTTGTGAAATAATTTGTTTGGCAAAAAGTTCTTTAGCTCTATTTAATTGTTTTTCACCATTTTCTAGATTTAATTTTGAGGAAGTTACTTGTGCTTGCGCACCATATACAGACCTTTCATCTGGCACAACTTTAATTACAGCAATTAATTGACCATTTTGCACAGTGTCTCCTTCTTCTACAAGAATTTTTTCAATTATACCATTAAGCTGAGGTTTTATTTCAACTTCATCTTCAGGAATAACTTTCCCAGTAACTACAGATGTAAGCTCTATAGATGATATAAAAGGATTAGTAGTTTCATATTCAATTGCAGATTTGCTATTTGTTCTTACGAAATAGGCAATCGCAAAAAGTAAACCTAAGCTTAATAATATAATTCCGATATTTTTAAATTTCATTTTATTTTGTTTTAATTAATTACTCTTCTCTCAAAGCTTCTATTGGCTTTATACTAACTGCTCTCTCAGCAGGTATAAGACCAATAAGCGTACCAAGTGTTACCATTGTAGCAAAAGCGCTAAAGACGATTGCTAATGGAACTGTTGGATTTGTAAATGGAAAATCTTCTAGATTAGCCGTTCCTATATTTATTAGGAATAATAATAAAGCACCTACAATAATTCCTATTATTCCCGCAATTATTGTTAAAAAAACTGATTCAAGAACAATTTGCACTTTAACTTGTCCAGGTGTTGCACCAAGAGCTCTTCTTATTCCAAGCTCATTTGTTCTTTCTTTTACAGCAATCAACATTATATTTCCTATCCCTATTACACCAGCAAAAATGGTTGCAATACCAACAACAAGTGATAAAAATATCATACCAGAAGTAAATTTAATTATACTTTCAAATAAAGAACCAATATTAAAAGTTCCAAATGCTCTATCATCATCTGGTGAAACCGTTTTTAAAACTTTTAGATTATCTAATACAGTCTCCTCTAAATTTTTTGGATTGACATAATCATATCCTGACAGAAACATAAAACCAAATCTATCTCCTCGGTTATACATTCTTGCAAATGTTGTATATGGTATTGTTATATCTGAATCAGAACCAAATCCTTGGCCTTCAGAGAATTTTTCAATTCCAACTACTTTAAAATTAACATCATTTATAATTATGTTTTGCCCAATTGGATCCTCATCTTGATCAAAAAGTCTTTCTTGAGTACCTTCTCCAATCACAGCTACTTTTCTCTCATATTTTATATCCTCATCGTTTATATATCTACCGCCATCATATATCTTAATTACAGATATGTTTGCTTGTGTAGGAAAATTTCCAAATAAATTGAAATTATCTGATTTTATCCCTCTAGTTACTCGCGGAGGAGAACCCGAGAAGGCACCAGCTTGAAGTCCTGGAGATATATACTCTATCTCTGGAACTCTATCCTTTAGGTAATCAACATCTGATAAGCGAAATGGGAAACGTCTGCCCTCCTCAAAACCTTTATAAGGAATAGATGTACTCTGCACCCAAACACCCATTGAGTTCTTACTTAAACCGCTAAATGCATCATCAAAACCATTTTCTAACCCAGTGGCAGATCCAGCCAGAGCAATATATATAAATATCCCCCAGAAAACCCCAATTGTTGTAATTATAGTTCTTGTTCTGTTCTTTGAAATTGACTCAAAGATTTCATCCCAAGTATCTGCATCAAATATTTTTTTTAAATTATTCATCTCTAAGTGCAACTATTGGTTTTATCTGTGCAGCTCTCTTTGCCGGAATGTATCCAGCAATAACACCAAATATTATTAAAATAAGTGTAGCTACAAATGCTATGTTTAAGTTAACCTGTGGTCTTGTGATAAAATATTCTTGTAAACTTGAGTCTAAAGAGTTCAGTGTAATTATCCCTATTATCATACCTGCAAAACCAGAAATTGAAGTAATAAAGATTGATTCAGTTAAGATCATCTTTATAATTTCACTTGGCTGAGCACCCAATGCCTTTCTAACACCGAGTTCTTTTGTTCTTTCCTTAACAATAAATACCATAATATTTGAAATACCAATTATCCCAGCTATTAAAGTTCCTATACCAACAAATGCAACAATAATTTGCAAAGCTCCTGCAAATTGCATTGATCTTTCCAATTCATCAGCAACATTTCTAACTCTTATTGCACTTGGATCTGATGGATCTATTGATTTTTTCTTTTTAAGAAATGTTTTTATATCATTCTCGAGCTTGACAGCCCCTTTCCCACCCAAATTAGGATTAAATGTTACTGCAATGCTCCCTACTTTATCACTTCCCATAAGTATCTGCTGTCTAGTTGTGTATGGAAGGAATAAATAACTTTCCTCATTATCACCATCAAGATCTTGAAATACTCCAATCACTTTGTATGATCTACTTCCAATATTTATAAATTTTCCTATTGGATCTTCTGTTTTAAAAATATCTCTTGCAACGAGTCTCCCAATGACAACAACTTTTGTTTTGTTCTCAATATCTTTTTCATTAATATATCTTCCTTTCATTAAAACATTCCCCTCAATGTATTGATTTGAAGGAGATACAGCTTGAATTGAAAAGTTATATGATTCTAATTTATATTTTATGTTATCTCCATAACGAATTGTAGGATTTATATACTCAACTCTATCAGAAAAATTCGCCTTTATATCGGCGATGTCAGAGTTATCAAATTCAATCCTTCTGTTTGTTTTAAACCCACCATAGGGCTTGGTAGTCTTACCTGTATAAAGGAAAACCACATTATTTGCTTGTCGAAGAAACAGGTCAGAATAAGAGTTTTTTAAACCTTCTCCTAAACCAAAAAGAATTATAAAAATTAATATTCCAAGTGAAACAGTAGTTCCAGACAATACTGATCTAAGTTTATTCTTTTGAATAGACTGAAATATTTCTTTCCACCTTTCTACATTAAACATTCTTGATAATATTTTGTTTAACTTTTTTATCCTCTACAATTACTCCATCTTTAAGATTAACTACTCTTTTACACATCATAGCTATGTCATGTTCATGAGTTACAACTAGTATTGTTTTTCCTTCATTGTTAATTTTTTGAATTAGAGCCATTACCTCCATTGAAGTTGTAGAATCTAATGCTCCAGTAGGTTCATCAGCTAATAATACTTTTGGATTAGAAGCTAGTGCTCTAGCAATTGCAACTCTTTGTTTTTGACCACCGGATAATTCACTAGGATGATGGGTAGACCAGTTTTTAAGACCAACTTTATCTAGATATTCTAGTGCGATTTTTTGTCTATCTTTTCTTTTTAAACCCTGATAATAAAGTGGTAATGCAACATTTTCAAGTGCGCTTTTATAATTTATCAAATTAAAAGATTGAAATATAAAGCCTAAAAATTTGTTTCTATATTCTGCTGCAGTTTTTTCATCTAGATTTTCAATTCTCATTTCATCTAAGTCATATGTACCATCATCTGCATTGTCTAGCATTCCTAGGATGTTTAAAAGAGTTGATTTACCTGACCCAGAAGATCCCATTATTGCAACCAGTTCTCCAGCTTCTACGTTGAAATCAATCCCTTTTAATACATGAAGAGAAGATGATCCCATTTCATAGGACTTATGTAGTTTATCAATTTTAATCATATTAATGCAAAATTAGTTTTTCTTATAATAAAATGTGTTATCATAACATTAAAACTTTTTAATTAACTGGGACCATTATTACCTTTTTATTCTCAGTTAAATTAAATAGCATTTTCTCAAACTTTGGTGGACCTAATACTGGTTTTACATCATTTGAACTTCCATAACTTTCTTTAGGAATCCCTATAAGATTCAAATCAAGTTTTTGATTTTCATTCTCATCATGAAAAAATTGAATTGCGTATTTTCCAGGAGAGATAGAATCAAAAGAAATTTTAGAAGAGTAATTAATAACCCATGATGTTCCAACTATTACTGGATTTTCATTATCATCAAGAATACGAATATATATAGGTCCAATGTTAGATACTAGATTATTTATTTCCATGTCTATGGAAATATTACCTCTAAGATCCGTGATGTAATATTTGCTGGTTTCTTCTTGAGAAAAAACTACATTTAAAAATAGAAAGTTTAAAATAATTAATATATGTAAGTATAATTTCATTGCGGTAATTCAAATAAATCTTCAACTTTACATTTTAAAGTTTTGGCAATCTTTAATGCTAGCACAGTAGATGGGACATAGATTCCATTTTCAATAGCGTTAATACTTTTTCTTGAAACCTCAGCATTAACAGATAATTCTTGTTGAGTAAGCCCCGCTGCTTTTCTTAATTGTTCAAGATTATTTAAAAGCTTTTTGTGATCTTTTCCCAAAATTATTTTTTTTCATATTCTTCGACTGCATCACTAAGTTCTTTACCTGTATGTTGGGTTCTAAATAAATATAATGATACGGAAGATAGAATAATTAAAATCAATAAAGCAAATTCCTTATTATCTAATATTGAGACAGATAAAATAGCTGTTGCCCATAAAATTGATTGAGCTATAATCTGTTTTTTCTTAGAACAATTGTATTTATTTTTTCTCAAACTCCTCAACTACTTTATTAATTTCTTCTGATTGATTTGGATAAATATATCCTGCAACCATCTGGCCTATTCCAATTAAGGCAACTAATGCTCCTACTCCTTCTAAAATACCACCTATCGCTATCCAGCCAAGCATAAATAAACCAGCTCCAACGAAAATTGTAATGACACCACTTCTTCTTAGATCAATAGGTGATTTTTTTTTGTCATCCGTCAAACTTTCAATAAGTTCTCTAATTTCTTCAGGATCACTTAAGTTTTTTGATACTTCAATGATAGTGTTGTATTTATTTTTTTTATTCCTTGACTCATAGACAAATACAATCCAGATAATAATTGCAGGAAGGGATACTGCTATAATTGGAATAAATATTCCTAATCCTCCTAATAAATGCTCCATGTTTATTTATATTTTATTAATGTAACGCAAACTTACCATTTATTTATATGAGAAGCAAACGTTACATCAATTATTATTAATTTTTTTTCTTTTTTTTCGATTTTTTAACTGTTCCTATCTCTACTTGCATATCAAACTTTTCTTTTGCTTGACTCCTAAGAGTGTCAACTATTATTTCAAGTCTTTCAATATCAAAATCCTCTGGAACATTAATGTTTATTTCCATTTTGTCAGGAAACTTTAATGCCACACATGAGTAAAAGAGTGAAGATATAAGAAGAATTACTATTAATTTTTTCATAATTTATTTGTTAATTTTAATTGTTTATTCCTTTTTATTTATTTTTTAATCCAACTAATTGCAACACCTATTGCTACACCTACCGCGATCCATGTTGGCTCATTTGTAATTCCAAAAACTGCTACTCCTATTGCTGTCCCAACACCAATGAATGTTCCACCATTATTAGAATCTTTAAATTTTTTAATCATATCTAAATTCTATTTTTAAAATCAACGTCTGCAGATTCATTTATTCCGTATGATTGTAGTGATTTTAGAAAAACTTTAAAAGATGTTTTACCTTTTGAAGTAATCTTGCAGAGAGTAAGAGGGTAATTACCTTCGAACTTTTTTCTAACTTTAATAAGCTCTGCATCTTCAAGTTTTTTAATTTGAACACTAATATTACCTTTTGTAGCCTCTGAAACTTCTATCAATTTCTTAAAGCTTGCATTTTCTACAGAGAATAAGAAAGAAAGTATTTTTAATCTAACTGGATTAAAAAGCAACTTCTCTAATTCTTTATTCATTAGTTTTCATTCTATTAAGTAAAATTCCAGGAATCAATAATCCTAGAGTTATTCCAATGATATTTACTATTAAAGCATTTTGACCAGGATATATATACAATGAGAGAACAAAAATTAGCAAAAATATTCCTCCTAATATTATAGGCTTAAATTTAATAATCGCCCCAGTTAAGACAGACACAAGACCTAAGAGAAAGAGAATATCTGGAACTGGATTAATCCCTTGATAAAAAGCTAAACCTGATATCATTAACCATCCAATACCAAAAACTGCCCATACAATTTTGATAACTCTACCTAATGTTGTTGAATATCCCATCTCTTTATATTTTTTAATGTTCCAACGTGTCATATAGATCATACCTATCATAGGTAAAAATATCCAGTATATTCCAGCAGAATAATTTGTTTGTTGAATAAATGATGGAAAAGTATAATGAATTATACTCATTATGTTTATAAATATTCCCCAGAAAACTAAGTTAAAACTTAATGGTTTTAGATTAGTCCTAGCCTCATTAATCATGTCATTAATAACCTTTATTTGATCTACTTTATTCATTTTTTTGTCACAAATATAAACTAGTTTATAATATAAACCAAATTAATTAAAAAAAAACTACTGAGCTTTATTAGTCCTATATATTTTCCATATAATTAATCCAACGAGTATATATGGTATAGACATCAAGTAAATAATACCTCTATTAAGACCCTTAGCAGCTTCGTATTCTTGGTCACTTTCCATAATAGCACTAAGCATTGAACACTGAGAATAGATTTCAGACGTAGATAAGATTAAAACTATTAATACGTAGAAGAGCTTTTTCATCAATAAGTATAATAAGGTGAAATCATTAGATAGACTATTACACCAGTTACAGCTATATAAAGCCATATTGGGAATGTAATTCTTGCAATTTTTTTATGCTTATCAAACATTTTAGATATAGCTCTAACATAGGTAATCAAAACCATTGGTACAATAAAAACAGAAAGTGCAATGTGTGAAATTAAGATAAAGAAATATACATTTCTTACTATACCCTCTCCTCCATAGGGAGTTGGATCAGTAGTCATATGGTAGAGTATGTACATGACAAGAAAGACTAAAGAAAGGAAGATTGAAGTCTTCATTAATAGCTCATGCTGTTTAATTTTTTTATTTTTTATGCTATATAAAGCAGCTATTAAAAGTATAGCTGTAATTCCATTAATTGCTGCATAAATTGGTGGTAAAAATGTAAGTGGTGGGAGAGATGTTATTCTTATGTTAAATAAAACAAGAACAACAACTGGAATAACTATTGAGACAATAATTATTAATGTTTTATATTTTAATCCCTGACTTGATTCTTCAATTTTACTCATTGATTAATTTTTTTATATCATAGCTTAACATGTCTATTCCCTGTAGGTTTGCGTTAATATCATTAATACCTAAATAGTACATAATTGGGTTGCCAAAGTTGTCTTTTCTAGATCGAATATACCCATCTTTATCAATAAGTGCAAAATAACCCTGATGCTCAAAACCTCCAGCAAAATTTGCATTTTGATTTGCATAAATATTAAACCCATTATTTGCTAGGTCAAAAATATAGTCTCTTTCACCAGTTAAAAAATGCCAGTTTTGAGATTGAATGCCTAATGCCTCAGAATATTTTTTTAAAGTTGATGGACTATCATTTTGAGGATCAATTGTAATTGATACAATTCCAAATTCATCTGAGTCTCCAAATTTTTCATCTAATAACTTCATATTCTTATTCATCTCAATACAAATATCTGGACACCTTGTAAAGAAAAACTCTAATACATATACTTTGCCACTTAGATCTTCATTAGATATTAAAATAGAGTCCTGATTTGTTAAAATATAATCTGGCGCCTTTCTTTTTTCATCTGATATTGTCAGATAAGACAATCTCTCATTACTATTAAGTCTATTTGAATCTTTAATATCTGAGTTTACAACTCTTTCATATATTTTAGGAATTGAAAAAATTCCAAATAGAATTATAACTATTATTAAACCAATATATTTTAGCTTGTTATTCATAGAATAAGGAGTCATTTTTTTTCAAAGCTAATCGATATTCTGCAAGAATAATCTTTACATCATCTACCATTTTATTGTTAATTTCTGCAACAGACTGGGAGTTAAATCCATATAGCATTCCTATATCTTTATCATCATCTCTTCCTCTTAAGCTCAGGTCTCTATCGACAATAAAAACATATGGGGTGCTAAAACTTTGGTCCAGTTCAATGTTGGTATTGAAACTATCAAAAATCATTTTTATGTTTGACTGTGTTGTAGGAATAAAATTCCAGTTTTTCAAATCAGTTCCCACTCCACTAACTAAATCACTTTTTAAGCTTTCTATTACTTCATTATCATCTTTGTTGTGGAGTAAAACAAATTGGAAATCTTGAAACTCGTTAAATCTTTTGTAGATTTTTTGATTTAAGTTGAGAGCTTCAGATTTTTTGTTATTGACATCTCCTCCCCAGAAAGCCACAATAGAAATTTTATTTTTAAAGGAAACATTGGCAATATTACCCTCAATATTTTCAATATCCATTACATTTTCTGTAAGAACTGGAAGCTTTGCAAAATTATTTATACCTGTAGATAAAAAAACATACACGAAAATTGGGAAAAAAAAGAGAAAGCCAAGTATTAAATACTTTTTGAGATTCTTAGTCATTAATAAATATCAAAGTCCCATTCTTTTAAACCATCTAGCATTACATCAAAGATGTAGGAACCTTCCCATAGTAAAATAAATAATAGAAAAGGTATTAAAATGAGCAAAGGTAGAATAATCGTATTCTTTAAGAATGGCTTTTCATCTCTAACATGCATAAAATCCCATGTAATATAGTAAGCCTTTACTATTGTCAGTATAATGAATATCCAATTAATCAGTTTAAGACCAAGAAAGTAATTCATTAAAATTGGTGGTTTTAAGATACCAAGTGCAACTTCAATTGCAGTTACAATTGAAAGAAAAATTAAAACGCCCCAAATTTTTTGAACATTGGATTTAAACTTTAAATAGCCTCTAAAAATTTCTAATTTGTGTTCGTGCTTTGCCATGTTTATACTAAATAAAAGAATGTGAATACAAATACCCAAACTAAATCAACAAAGTGCCAATATAGTCCTACTTTTTCAACCATGTCATAGTGCCCTCGTCTTTCATAAGTTCCTAAAAGGACATTTATAAATATTATAATATTTATTACAACTCCTGAAAAAACGTGAAATCCATGAAAACCTGTTATGAAGAAGAAGAAATCAGCAAAAAGTGGATTCCCATATTCATTTCTAATTAAGTTAGCACCTTTTACGACTCTTGTTGCTGAAGAAAGTTTAATTTCAGCTTCTTCTCTACTTAATATTATTTTGTGTCCAGTCTCATCTAATTTCTCTAATCTAACTGTAAGATTTAAATCATTATTAAATCCAGTCATAACCTCATCAAGATTTATTTCAGGAAGTTGTACTTCACTCTGATACCATATACCAACATTGTCATCATGAGTAATCCTTTCTTGAGATTGAAGAATAGCAAATTCATCTATTGGAATTCTTTTATCTTTTTTAATATCATAGAACTGTAGTATTTCTCCATTCTGTATTTCAACAGCTCCATACTCACCTTTAATAAAGTTTTTCCACTCCCATGCTTGTGAACCAACAAAAACTGCGCCTCCAATTATAGTTAGTAACATATAGAATGCAACTCTGTTTTTATCATTATTATGACCTGCATCAACGGCTAAAACCATAGTTACTGATGAGAAAATTAGAATAAAGGTCATCAAAGCCACATAGTACATTGGAGCGTTTACTCCATGTAGAAATGGGAAATGATGAAAAACCTCATCAGCTATAGGCCAGGAGTCTATGTTTTTAAATCTTGAAAATCCATAGGCAACTAAGAATCCTGAAAATGTAAGTGCATCGGAGACAATGAAAAACCACATCATGAGTTTTCCATAGGCTGCATCCAAGGGTTTAACTCCTCCTCCTCCCCAAGTTTTTTGTTTTGTTTTTGTTAATGTAGATGCTTGCATCTAGGGCAATTTTGACAACAAATTTATTAATTTTTAACTGAAGTATTTAATAAAAAAGAATAAATATATCCATAAGGCACCAAGAAAATGCCAGAATATTAATGCTAGCTCAAAACCAAGCTTATTTTTTTCATATTTCTGTTTATTAAACTTTGTTATAACAACAGTCAAGACAATCATTCCTGCAAATAAATGAGCAAGATGAAGAAACACTAAAATATATACATACGACGTTGTTACTGAACTTTCTGGCCCAGTAAAATAATATCCCTGAGATATAATTTCATTAAAACCTAGAAATTGAGAGACAATAAAAATGACTGCAGTTAAAATAGTTAAAACCAATAATGAATTAACATTATTTCTTTCGATGTAAATATTTATATTTTCTGGAAGAGAGACTCTAATATATTTATCGAGTCTAAACTTTGCAAGCTGAAAAAATAAACTACTAAGAACTATTGAAACTGTGCTTATTGTAAACCAATTAGGAAGCACAAATGAATCTAACCAATCAGGTCTTGAACTACTAACAATAAATGCACTAGTTAAACCAGCAAATGTCATAGTTATACTGATCATACCAAACCAAAGCATCATTTTTTTTGCTTTAGATATTTTAACATCTATTGGATTTACCGTAGTCATTATGAAAATAATTTATCTAGAACAAATATAATTTGAATAAAGCTTAAATAAAAAATACTAGTATACATTAGTCTTATGGCATTTTGATTATCCTTATACTTCATTAATCTTAAAGCTTGTGTTAACATAAAAATTCCTGCAACTAATATTAATATAAGTGAGGGCACACCTATGGAGAATGTTCCTGTAAAACTGAAGTAAGGTAAAATTGATACCAAAATCATCCAAATAGTATAAAAGACAATTTGGAATGCAGTACCATTATCACGTTTACCTGTGGGAAGCATTTTGAATCCGGCTCTTTTATAATCATCATGTGAAACCCATCCAATTGCCCAAAAATGGGGAAATTGCCAAAAGAACTGAATCATAAATAATATTCCAGTTTCTATTGAAAATTTATTTGTAACTGCTACCCAACCCAACATAAAAGGTATAGCCCCTGGAATAGCTCCAAAGAAAACAGACAAAGGTGTTATGGGTTTTAAGGGAGTATAAACGGCTAAATAAATAATCATTGATACAAATCCAAAGAAAGCTGTTCTAAAGTTTATAGTGTATAACATGAATAGTCCAACAAGCCCTAAAATAGAACAGATTATAATTGCCTGATATGTAGTCATATTACCCGAGGGTAATGGTCTATTTAAAGTACGAGACATGAGTGAGTCCCTTTCTCTTTCAATAATTTGATTAAATCCATTTGATGATCCAACTACTAAGAATCCACCAATAATTAAAAGAATAAAAGTAGAAGGTGAAAATATTTCAAACGCGAGCAAATATGATGCTATAGAAGATAGAACAACACTAAATGAAAGTCTGTGTTTTATCAGAATGAGAATTTCAGAAAATAAAGACTTATGCTTTATATTTAAAGTTTCAGACATTAATTATTTATGTTAGGAAATATCCTTATTGAAGTCTGAAAGTAATTGGTATACTAAATGGAACTCTTACAGCTCTACCTCTTTGTTTTCCAGGTGTCATTTTTGGAAGTCTTCCAATAATTCTAGCTGCTTCGTTTTCAAGGTTCTTATCAGGACCTCTCATTCTAATATTAGTAATTGAACCGTCTTTGGCAATAATAAAGTTTACGTAAACTCTACCTTGTATACCCATTTCTTGAGCAATATCTGGATATCTAAAGTTTTTTCTAATATGCTTATTCATCTGATCTTGGAAACAAGCTCTTCTCTGAGATTTAGCAACTGATTCACATCCAGGAAAAATAGGGACATCCTCAATTACAGCAAAAGGAACATCTATATCTTCAAATTCATCTTCAACTTCAATTTCCTCTATTATAATTTCATCTTGATCAGTTTCAGTTGACTCTATTACAGTCTCTTCAACTTCTTCTTCATCTTCAACAACTTCAATTACTTCAGGAGCTGGAGGTGGAGGTGGAGGTGGAGGTGGTGTTTTAATCTGTTCTGTGATTGGAATATCTTCATCATCATCATCTTCAACATTTAAAGCCTCATAATCGAAAGTTTTTTCATAAGTTTTTGATTCTATTGCTTGCCAGGTTATAAACGTTACAAACGTTAGACCTATAACAAAATAGAGGTTTCTATTTTTATTTAAATCAGCTTTCGGATTTTTTTTTGGTTGCATGAATCAATATTTAATATGCTAATCTATAAAAAATTATAATTATTTCATATAGTTAACAAATTCTTTATATTTTTTTAACTATCGATAAGATTTTTGTAGTCACTTGGACTAAGTAGACTGTCAATTTGTGATTGCTCCGAAATATCAATTTTAATTATCCAACCCTCACCGTATGGATCATCATTTACAAGTTCTGGCTTATCCTCTAAACTAGGATTTACCTCAACAACTTTTCCAGCGATTGGCATAAATAAGTCCGAAACTGTTTTAACAGCCTCAACAGTGCCAAACACTTCATTTGAATCGATTTGACTGTCTAATGTATCTATCTCTAAATAGACAATATCACCTAATTCACCTTGAGCAAAGTCTGTAATACCAACTACGGCAATATTATCTTCAATTCTAACCCACTCATGTTCTTCAGTATATTTTAATTCTTCTGGTATATTCATGATTATAATTTATTTAATGATTTTTTAATTAATTCTTGTAGCTCAATATCTTTATTTTCGAAATATACTTTATTTACAATATTTTCTGCTTTAGTTTTACTAAAACCAAGAACTGATAGAGCAAGCAAAGCTTCCTTTTTAATGTCGACACTTTCTCCAGATAAATCTAAATCTTTTTTATCAAATAATTCTACTTTATCTTTCAATTCTATTATTAATCTTTGTGCAGTCTTAAGGCCAATCCCTTTAATAGATTTTATCCTATCTACATCTTCTGACCAGACTGCATCTTGAATCTCTGCAGGAGATATTGATGATAAAATGGTCCTAGCTGTGCTTGGTCCGATTCCTGAAACTGAAATTAGTTGCTGGAATATAGATCTCTCACTCTGCGAACTAAATCCAAATAAAATATCAGAGTCTTCCTTCCTCTGCAGATAAGTAAATATTTTAATATTCTCCTCATCAGGAATATTTTCATAAGTGTTTAAAGAAATATTAATCTCATAACCTATTCCATTTGATTCAACAACTATTTTAGTTGGTGTTTTCTCTATTAATCTTCCTTTAATATAGGTTATCATTTTTTCTTTATTTTTCTTTGGTTAGCATCTATCACAGAAATTGCTGACATATTTACAATTTCATCTACTGAAGCGCCTAATTGAAGAATATGTATTGGCTTATTAAGGCCAATTAAAATTGGCCCAACAGAAACTGCATTATCTAATTCTTTAATAATCTTATATGTTATGTTGGCGGCATCAAGATTTGGAAATATTAATGTGTTGACCTTTCTTCCATTTAAAATTGAAAAAGGGAATCTGTTTTTTAACATTTCTCTGTTCAAAGCAAAATCTGATTGAATAGGACCATCTACAATTAAGTCAGGATGATTTTTATGTAAAATTTCAACAGCTTTGGAAACTTTTTTAGCATCATCAAAATCTGAAGAACCAAAGTTTGAGTAAGATAGAATAGCTATTACTGGCTCAATTCCAAGATTTTTTACAACTCTTGCCGTATCAACTGTAATCCTTGCAATTTCTTTATCCGTAGGATCAATATTTAATGATGTGTCTGAGCAAAATAGAGGACCTTTTTTTGTGATCATCAAGTTTGTTGCAGCTACTTTTTCAACATGCTTAGCTTTTCCAATAGATCTTATCAAAGGGACAAATACAGATGGGTAACTTTTAGAATAGCCTGAAAGCATACAATCAGCATCTCCATTTTCTACCATCATTGAGCCAAAATAATCTCTCCCTCTTAAAAGTCTTTTTACATCATCAAGTGTTTTACCTTTTCTCTTTAATTTTTTGAAAAGAATCTGAGAGTATTTATCTATCCTTTCTTTATTAACTTTATCTTTTGGATCTATAATTTCTATTTCCTCATTAAATTCTAATGACTCCATTAATTCTTCAATAATTTTTTTACCACCTAGTAAAATAGGCTTAGCAATACCCTCTTCAAAACAAATTTGTGCAGCTTTTAAAACATCAAGATGATCAGCCTCTGTAAATACTAATTTCTTATCTTTTGCCTTCCTTGCTCTTCTATGAATGATTCTAATTAGTTTCTGATTACTGCCTAATCTTTCCTCTAAAATTTGAGTGTATTTATCCCAGTCCGTAATGGGTTCTTGTGCAACACCGGATTTGATTGCTGCTCTGGCAACTGCAGGGGGAATCTCCGATATTAATCTAGGGTCAAAAGGTTTTGGAATTATGTACTCTTTTCCAAATATTAATTTTGTTTCGTCATATGCAATGTTTACCTGTTCTGGAACAGGCTTTTTTGCTAGTTCAGCTAAAGCAATAACAGCAGCTTTCTTCATTTCTTCGTTAATCTTAGTTGCTCTTACATCAAGTGCTCCTCTAAAAATGAAAGGAAACCCTAGTACGTTATTAACTTGATTTGGTAGGTCAGATCTTCCAGTAGCAAATATTATATCATCTCTTACAGACATTGCTTTATCATAGTTTATTTCAGGATCTGGATTGGCCATTGCAAAAACAATAGGGTTTTTTGACATAGAACTAAGCATTTCCTCCGAAACAATATTAGCCATTGACAATCCAATAAAAACATCCGAATCTAACATTGCCTCTTCTAAAGAACTAATTTTTCTATCAGTAGCAAAGTATTTTTTTTCGTCTGTTAAATTATCTCTGCTTTTATTTATTACACCCTTACTGTCTGTCATTACAATATTTTGCTTTTTTGCACCAAAAGAAATATATAAGTTTGTACAAGCAATAGCTGCAGCTCCAGCACCTGAGACAACTATTTTCACATCTTCAATTTTTTTATCTACAAGCTCTAAGGCATTCAGAAGAGCAGCGGCAGAAATTATAGCAGTACCATGTTGATCATCATGCATTACAGGAATATCTAGCTGTTCTATTAAGTCGTTTTCAATTTTAAATGCTTCTGGTGCTTTTATGTCCTCTAGATTTATACCCCCAAAAGTTGTTGATATCGATTTTACTACGTCAACAAATTTATCTGGATCTTTTTCATTTATTTCAATATCAAAAACATCTATATCTGCAAAAATTTTAAATAAAAGGGCTTTACCTTCCATTACCGGTTTTGATGCATCTGGACCAATATCACCTAGACCCAAAACAGCAGTTCCGTTAGAAATAACTGCAACTAGATTTGACTTATTTGTATACTTATAAACATTAGATGGATCCTTCTCGATCTCTTGACAAGGTATAGCAACACCAGGAGAATATGCGATTGCTAAATCTCTTTGGGAGTTATATTTTTTTGTTGGTATAACCTCAATTTTACCAGGTTTTGGCTTAGCATGATATACTAATGACTCTCTTCTTTCCTTACTCTTTGCCATAAAGATGAATATATATAGTCAAATATATATTATTAATTAAATAAATTATTCTGATTGTTTTTATTTCTTCCTAGATGAATATATCCTTTTTCTGTAACCTGTCTACCTCTAGGTGTTCTTATTATAAAACCTTGTTGAATAAGAAATGGTTCATAGACCTCCTCAATTGTTTCAGTATTTTCAGATAAGGAGGTTGCTATAGTTGATATACCAACAGGTCCGCCGTTATATTTGTCAACTATTGTCTCAAGAATTTTATTATCCATTTCATCTAAACCATTTTTATCAACGTTAAGTGAACTTAGTGCAAACTTTGTAATTTCTAAATCGATTTTACCATCACTTTTGATTTGGGCAAAGTCTCTTACTCTTCTTAATAATGAATTTGAGATTCTTGGTGTTCCCCTACTTCTTCTGGCTATTTCATAACATGATTTTTTATCAATTTTCAATTTTAAAATATCTGAACTCCTTTCAACAATTTTAGAAAGCAAATCATCATCATAATGTTCAAGTCTGTTGGATATTGCAAATCTTTCTCTCATAGGGTTTGTTAGAAATCCTGATCTAGTTGTAGCACCAACTAATGTAAATGGGTTTAAGTTTAATTGTACTGTTCTTGCGTTTGGACCAGACTCAATCATAATATCAATTTTATAATCTTCCATCGCAGAGTAGAGGTATTCCTCAATTACTGGACTTAGTCTATGAATTTCATCTATAAAAAGTATATCTCGCTCTTCTAGGTTTGTTAATAATCCTGCAAGATCCCCGGGCTTATCTATTACTGGGCCAGAAGTTACTTTTAATCCTACATTTAATTCATTTGCTAAAATGTGAGCCAATGTAGTCTTTCCAAGTCCTGGTGGGCCATGAAATAATGTATGATCTAGAGCGTCATCTCTTTGATTAGATGCCTCTACAAAAATTTTAAGATTGCTAATTATAGATTCTTGGCCAATAAAATCAGTAAAGCGAAGTGGTCTTAACGCTTTGTCAAATTCATTATCTTTTTCTTGATTAATGTCCATTATTCAAATATACATTAATTGAGAAATTTTGGATGAATTACCTGCTAATGTTGAAGTTCTTTCTCTCCTTTTTTCAACGGTATATTTTGAGGTATGAAATCTTCTTTAGAACCTGGCTTTGAATAATCATATGGCCATCTGAAAACATGTGGAATTTTTCCAGGCCAGTTTCCATGCATATGTTTAATTGGAGCAGTCCATTCCAGTGTAGTTGACTTCCAAGGATTTTTCTCAGCTTTTTTACCATAAAACATACTGCTAATAAAGTTGTATAGGAAAATTATTTGTGCAGCACCCGCTAAAAGTGCAAATAAAGTAATCACAACATTTATATTAGCAACATCATCAAAATAGGGAAAGTTAGTGTTTGTATAATACCTTCTAGGTAGACCTGCCATTCCAATAAAATGCATTGGGAAGAATACACCATATGCACTTATAGCAGTAATCCAGAAGTGAATATAACCTAAGTTCTTATTCATCATTCTTCCAAACATTCTAGGATACCAGTGATATACTCCAGCAAAGAGTCCATATAGTGCAGAAATACCCATTACTAGATGAAAATGGGCAACAACAAAATAGGTGTCATGTAAGTTAATATCTAATGCACTATCGCCTAAGATTATCCCCGTAAGTCCTCCAGTAATAAATGTTGAAACTAGTCCGATTGCAAATAGCATTCCAGGATTAAATTGAATGTTACCTTTCCAAATTGTAGTTATATAATTGAATGCCTTAACAGCAGACGGAATTGCAATTAATAATGTTGTAAATGTAAATACTGACCCTAAGAAAGGATTCATTCCTGTGACAAACATATGGTGACCCCATACAATAGTAGATAGAAACGCAATAGCAAGAATTGACCCAACCATTGCTCTATATCCAAATATAGGTTTACGAGCATTAGTCGCTATAACTTCAGATGCAATTCCTAATGCAGGTAGAAGGACAATATAAACTTCAGGGTGTCCTAAAAACCAAAATAAATGCTCAAAAAGCACTGGTGACCCACCTTGATAATGCAAGACTTCACCCTGAATAAAAATATCTGAAAGGAAGAAGGATGTACCAAAGCTTCTATCCATTATTAAGAGAAGTGCTGCTGATAATAAAACCGGAAATGATACAACACCAATTATTGCAGTAACTAAAAAAGCCCAAACTGTTAATGGAAGTCTAGTCATTGTCATACCTTCTGTTCTTAAATTAAGAACTGTAACTATATAGTTTAGAGCTGCTAAAAGAGACGATGCTATAAAGAATGCCATAGAAACTAACCATAAGGTCATTCCAGCTGCAGAACCGGGTTGAGCCTGAGGAAGAGCACTTAAGGGTGGATAAATTGTCCAACCTGCTGCTGCAGGTCCAGCTTCAACAAACAAAGAGGCAATCATTAATGCAGATGAAATAAAGAATAGCCAATAGGAAATCATATTAAGAAAACCTGAAGCCATATCTCTAGCACCAATTTGTAATGGTATTAATAGATTACTAAAAGTTCCACTTAATCCGGCAGTAAGAACAAAGAAAACCATAATTGTTCCGTGAATTGTGACTAGTGCTAAGTAAACATTAGGATCCATTACTCCATCTGTTGCCCATTTTCCTAATAGAGCATCAAAAACACCAAAAGATTCTTCTGGCCAAGCTAACTGAAGTCTAAATAATAGTGACATTGCAATCCCTACAATACCCATAATTAATCCAGTTATTAGGTATTGTTTAGAAATCATTTTATGATCTATACTGAAGATATACTTCGTTATAAAAGTTTCTTTATGATGGTGATCATGACCGTGGTCGTCATCATGAGATTCTATTACAACATCTTTTTTTTCAGATATATCTAGTTCGATGTCCGTTCCAACTATTTTCGCTCTTCTATTTTGTTTTTGTGCCATAGTTAGGTGTTAATTTATTGAACAAACTCCTTAAATGTTAATTGATTATCAATCCACTTATTAAATTCTTCTTCTGTCTCTACAATTATTTTCATCTGCATATTGTAATGAGAAGCTCCACAAATTTTATTACATAAAAGTAAAAAATCAAATTCATACGGGTCAAGAGGAAATTCACCCTCGGCTACAAGTTTTTCACTTTTATCAAATCTAATTTTATTAATTTTTCTAACCTTTTCCACAATTTCAGGTCTTAATCTAATTTCCTGAGTTGTAACATTTGGAATAAAGGCAAACTGATTAATCATTCCAGGTACTGCATTCATTTGTGCTCTAAAGTGAGGCATATATGCAGAATGGAGAACATCTTGTGATCTAATTCTAAATACAACTTCACGATTGACAGGTAAATGTAATTCTTGTACAACAATATCATCGTCACCATTTCTATCTGTTGGATCAATTCCAACTAAGTTTTTTCCATCAAAATCCTGTAGGAACCTAACATTTGCATCACCAAGGACTCCATCTTCTCCAGCATACCTTGCCTTCCAGTTAAATTGTTGAGCATATAACTCTACAACTAAAGCTTCATCATTCTCTTCAATAGTCATAATATCAACCCAAGTAAATAAACCATAAAGAATCAATCCTGCCAATGCGATTGTAGGTATAATAGTCCATACACCTTCTAAAAAGTTACTATCTGCAAAAAATAATGCTTTTCTTTTTTCATTGCCTCTATACTTAAATGCAAAGTAGTGCAGTAGTGCTTGAGTAATTGTTTGAACAAAGAATATAACTGCAAAAGAGAACCACAGAAGACTATCATAATTTTCTCCATGAACAGAGGCAGACTCTGGAAGGATAACATCACCATATTTAAAGAAAGAGAATATTGTAAGACCGTAGATAAAAATCAGGAAAAGGAACATAAGTTTCCCTTGAGTGTCATTGTCTTTATCAGTTGCTATTTCATCATTTTTATAATCTACTGGCTTTGAAAGTTCAAGAATCTTAGTAAGTTGCCATACTGCAATTGAGATTAAAATTAAAGATGTTAAAATAAGTAATAATGTCATTTTAGTCTAAATTATAATATTGAAACGTTTTACTTTCCTCAATAAATGGATCTCCTTTAGCAAGAATTGGTGCTTTGGAAATTTCTTTGAATACTACGTAAATAAATATCCCTAAGAAGAACAAAAACCCACCAATTTCAGCAGCACCAAAAGACCACATATTTCCAACAGCAGAAGGCATTATCATATTATAAACATCAAGATAATGACCTATAATAATTACAATTCCTGTCAAAATTACAATAAAGTTAGTCTTCTTAAAATCACTATTCATAAGAACAATTAATGGGAATATAAGATTTAACACTACCATCCCAAAAAACAATAAATTATAGTCTTCAATTCTAGTAATGAAATAAGTTACCTCCTCTGGTATATTTGAATACCATATAAGCATAAATTGAGAAAACCATAAATAAGCCCAGAATATACTTACTCCAAACATAAACTTAGCCATGTCATGAATGTGACTATTATTTACAAAGCTCAGGTAGTTTTGAGATTTTAGATAAATTGTAATTAATGCCAAAGTAGTTATACCAGAAACAAACATTCCTGCAAAAACATACCATCCAAATAAAGTGCTAAACCAGTGAGGATCAATTGACATAATCCAATCCCAAGACATCATTGATTCAGAGACTAGGAAGAATACTAAAAATCCCGCAGAGAACTTAAATAATTTCTTGTGTATACTTATGTCATTATTTGTATCCTGTTCCAAAGAAAGTCTTCTAGAAATATTTCGGTACAGTACCCAACCTGTTATGTAGATAATCGCTCTAGCAAAAAAGAAAGGTATATTTAAATATCCTACTTTATTCCTTATTATTTCATCATGAGCAACTACCTCAGGATCCATCCATATAAAAAGATGGTTAAACTTCAATGCAGAAAATGCAAGTATGATTATTACAAATATTGAACCTGGAAGAAGATAGCCTGTAATACCTTCCATTAATCTATATAATACTATTGACCATCCTGCTTGTGAAGCTCTTTGAATAGCATAAAATGCTAGTACACCAAGTGAAATCATCATAAAGAATAAAGCTGGCACATAGATTGCAGCCCATGGCTTATTATGTAACTGATGGAAAACGTGTTTGTCGTGGTCATACTCATGCCCCGAAGCACCATGACCATCATCACTGTGTCCATCTCCGTGTCCGGCATCACTGTGTCCACCTCCATGATCATCGTGACTCATATTGGCAACAATTTCTTTAGCTTCTTCAACATTTGATGGAGCAGAGTAAAATCCAAATGCAATACCAATCGCACCTATAATAATTAATATTACGGAGAACCTTTTGATTTGTTTTGAAAACTTATAATCTGTCATTAATTACTTTTTAGATTCTTCTCTTAATTTCATTACATATTGAGCTATCTGCCATCTTTCTTCTTCATTAACTTGTCCAGCATGAGAGCCCATAGCATTTATTCCATACATTAAAATATGATATATACTACCTGGTGTAATTTCTCTATCTATATATGCTGGTATACCAAGAAATTTTTCTCTTTGTGCTAAGATTCCCATACCGTCTCCCTTATCTCCGTGACAAACTGAACAATATATTTCGTATAATTCTTTCCCCTGACTTATATTGTCATCACTTAATTCTATTGGTGATAGAAGATTAGCTTTGGCCATTTCATACCCTTCATTTGAGTCAGGGTAATCATAAGGGTCCCATCCCCTAGGAATTGTACCTTCAACTGGAATTTGAGCTTCGATTCCATTAGAGAATCCATCAGACTCAGCATAGGTCTCATATGCCAGAGATTCATACATATCCGGGAAATACTGAAAGTTAGGTTTTGACGGATCAAAACATGAAGTAAGCATTAAGCTTATAGATAATATTATGAATAGACTATTTCTCACTTTCTTCTTTTACTTCTTTTATTGATATTGCTCCCATTTTTTTTAGCATGGTCTTTGTCTTTGATAAATTAGAACCAGATTCCATATCAATTAAAAACTTATCGTCAGTTGTTGATGGATCTGGATTTTCTGCTTCTTTAAAAGGCCATAATTTACTCCTCATGTAAAAAGTAATTACCATTAAATGTGCTGCAAAAAAAACTGTCATCTCAAAAATTATTGGCACAAAAGAAGGTATATTCTCAATTAATGTAAAGCTTGGTTTACCTCCTATATCCTGAGGCCAATCTACAATCATTATATAATACATCATTAAAACTGCAACGGTGAATCCAATACACCCATAGATAAATGTTGCTATTGAAATATTTGTTGGTTTAAGTTTCATTGCTTTATCCAATCCATGAACAGGAAACGGAGTATAAACTTCATGTATATACATCTTATTTTTCACGATCTCTTTAACTGCATCTAATAAGATGTCGTCATCATCAAACATTACATGTAATCTTTTAGCACTCATTACTTATCTCTATTTTTTTTATATGTTTCGCCAGATGATTTTAAAATAGTTTTAATCTCTGCTTGAGCTACTACCGGAAAACTTCTAGCATATAATAAAAATAATACGAAGAAGAATCCAATTGTTCCAATGAATATACCTATGTCAACAAAAGTAGGGGAAAACATTGTCCAAGAAGATGGAAGATAATCTCTATGAAGAGATGTAACAATTATTACAAATCTTTCAAACCACATCCCGATATTAACAACAATTGAAATTATAAACGACCAAATAATATTTGTTCTTATTTTTTTTATCCACATCACCTGAGGTGAAACAACATTACAAGACATCATTAAAAAGTATGCCCACCAATATGGTCCAGTTGCTCTATTTAAAAATGCATATTGCTCATATTCTACTCCTGAATACCATGCAATAAATAACTCGGTAATATATGCACAACCTACAATTGAACCTGTAATCATTATTACAATATTCATCATTTCTATGTGCTGAAGAGTTATATAACTTTCAAGCCTTGATACCTTTCTCATGATGATCAACAATGTTTGAACCATTGCAAATCCTGAAAAAATTGCACCTGCAACAAAGTAAGGTGGGAAGATTGTTGTATGCCATCCAGGAATAACAGAAGTTGCAAAATCAAATGATACTATAGTGTGAACAGATAGTACCAGAGGAGTTGCTAAACCTGCTAGAACTAAAGAAACTTCTTCAAATCTTTGCCAATCTTTTGCTCTTCCTGACCATCCAAAACTTAGTAAACTATACATTTTCTTTCTAAAAGGTTTAACAGCTCTATCCCTAATCATTGCAAAATCAGGAAGTAAACCTGTCCACCAGAATACAAGAGATACAGTTAGATAAGTTGAAATTGCGAATACATCCCACAATAAAGGAGAATTAAAGTTAACCCATAAAGATCCAAATTGATTTGGTATTGGAAAGAACCAATATACAAGCCAGGGTCTTCCCATATGAATAAGTGGAAATAAACCTGCTTGAATTACAGAAAATATTGTCATTGCCTCTGCAGATCTATTAATACCCATTCTCCATTTTTGTCTAAAAAGAAGTAATACTGCAGAGATTAATGTACCAGCATGTCCAATACCTACCCACCAAACAAAATTTGTAATATCCCAGGCCCAACCAACAGTTTTATTTAAACCCCAAGTTCCAATACCAGTTCCTATTGTATATGCTATACATCCAAGACCCCATAAAAAAACAACCATTGAAATTGAAAAAGCAATCCACCAATCTCGATCTGGAGGAGTTTCTACAGGTCTAGCTATATCATTTGAAATATCTGCATAAGATTTATCACCAAGTACTAGGGGTTTTCTAATAGGAGCTTCGTAATGCGATGACATATCTATATTTTTTTACTATTTCTAATCTTAACCTGATATATAACATTTGGCTTAGTACCAATACTTTCTAAAACTCTGTAGGTTCTGTCTCCATCCTTTACCCCCAGGATTTCACTTTCTTTATCATTGATATCGCCAAATACAATAGCATTATCACTACATGATTCAGAGCATGCTGTTTTAAATTCTCCATCTCTTACTCTTCTACCCTCTTTTTTGGCATCAAGAATAGTCTTTTGTGTCTTTTGGATACATAATGAACATTTCTCCATCACACCTCTTGATCTTACATTTACATCAGGATTAATAGCCATTCTTCCAAGATCATTATTCATATTATAATCGAATTCATCATTTTGTGAATATTGAAACCAGTTGAATCTTCTTACCTTATAAGGACAATTATTAGCACAATACCTGGTACCAACACATCTATTATATGCCATTTGATTTTGTCCCTGTCTACCATGAGATGTTGCAGCAACAGGACAAACTGTTTCACAAGGAGCATGATTACAATGCATACACATAACAGGCTGGAAAACAACCTGCGGGTTAGCTGATGCTATTTCAAGTTCAGCAGATGTTGATTTATACTCAGAAAAACCACGAGTAGAATCCTTAGCCTCAACATCACCTTGAATAGTATCCTGAGATGAATAGTATCTATCAATTCTAATCCAGTGCATATCTCTGGATTTTCTAACTTCTTCTTTTCCTACGACAGGAACATTATTTTCAGCATGACATGCAATTACACAAGCTCCACAACCATTACACTTATTTAAATCAATTGACAGATTAAAATGATGACCAGTAGATCTGTCAAATTCTCTCCAT
>CACJMJ010000002.1 GCA_902594485.1 uncultured Bacteroidota bacterium | reverse complement strand
TAAACACCAACATGACGATTATAATCATTAATTTTTTTTGATCCATGTGGAATGGGTAACCTTGAAAAACACAAAGCATCAGAATGATTATCAATTATTACTTTTACATTATTTGGATTATTTATCTCATTGAAGGATTTAAACTTTGTCATAAGTGAAGCAATTTTGACTTTTGGGTCATCAAAGGATTTAATTAGTTCCTTTAGTGCAATTTTATTGATAAATGGTTCATCACCCTGAAGGTTAACAACAATATCGCAGTCTATATCAATAGACGCCTCAGCAATTCTATCTGTTCCTGATTGATGATTATTAATAGATTTAAATGTCTTACCACCAACCGATTGAATCATTCTAAGTATTTCGTCATTACCACTTACCACATATACCTCATCAAAAAGATCAGTATCTATTGCAGCATTATGTGTCTTAAGAATAATAGGTACCCCATTTATTTCCTGAATTAATTTATTAGGAAACCTTTTAGACTCTAGTCTTGCAGGGATTAAGGCTATAGTTTTCATTTATAAATATTTTTCTAATATAATTCATTTATATATTGTTTAACGAAAAAAAAAAAATTGTAGATTTGTTTAAATCAAAATAATACCAAAGATGAATAAAAAACGTGCATTAGAATTATTTTTATGGGCTCTATCAATATTTTTCGCCTCACAAATATACAGCTCTATTAATGGACCAATAAAATTTAATCAAGTAAAAAACGATAGATATACTCAAGTAATTGACAGACTTAAAGATATTAGGACTGCTCAAATTGCACACAAAGATGTCAATGGGTTTTATGCAAATAATTTTGACAGTTTAGTCAGTTTTATTGATAATGGTATTTTTACAGTAATTGAGAAAAGGGACTCATCCTATCTAGAATATAATAGAACCTACAGAATTGATATGTTAAAAGAAGTAGAGATTGTTGACACTTTAGGGTTTGTTTCGGTTAAAGACTCTTTATTCGGAGATAATGAGTCATACAAAATGATGGCTAAGGTTCCAATTGAAGGGACTGACTCAGAGTTTTCAATAAAAGCTGACATAATTGATAAGAATGGATACCAAGTTCCTGTTTTTGAAGTTAAAGTGAAAAAAGATGTTGTTTTATTTGACCAAAACAAAGATTTACTTGATCAAGAAAACAAGGTAGTATCTGTAGATGGAGTTAATGGACCTGAAATTATTTTAGGATCAATGAGTGATGTGAGCACAAGTGGAAATTGGCCCACAATTTTTGATGCAAAAAACAAAAATTAAGATTAGTAAAGCATCTATTTATCAATTTAAATCATTCTTTCATTTAAACTTTTTAAATGAGGGGATCTCATCAACTTACATTGATAAAGTCAAATTGTCTAAAATTTCAAAAATTTTTAAAAATTCATCTGTAAACTCGTTAGAGGTTATACATTTTAATTCAGCTCCATCAATAATTCCAGTTAAATTTTACGATAAAGATATTAAGGATAAGTATTTAAAGACTAATACAGCCTCAATTAAAAATATTGACGAAGATATATCTGCTGATCAAAAAATTAAAGTTGTCTATTCGAAAAATAAAGATTTATCAAAGACTTTAGGTTTAGATAAACAAAAAGTTACTCATATAAATCATTTTACTCAGTTATATAATTATTTAGCTGGAGTAGTTGATAATTCTGATGGATTATCATTTTTCATAAAGATTAGTAGTGGGTTTTTTGAAATAATGATATTTAATAAAAATGAGTTTGTATTTTTTAACTCCTTTGAAATAGTTGATGAAAATGAGTTCTTGTATTATACCTTCTTTGTTCTGAAGAACTACCAAAGTTCAATTAAAAAAGATAAAATTATATTTATAGGTAAACATGAAATGTTTGATAATTATTATAACCTAGCATCCAAATATTCAAGTATTGACTTTATTGAAGATGATACTCATTTTATATTAAATTTTGAAGAAAATTTTTTTTCAGTTATACATGCGGATAATATCAGGGACTAAAAAGAGTATATTAATTAGGGCTCCAAAAGATCTTCCAAGTAGGCCCACTACTGACAAAGTAAAAGAATCTCTGTTTAATATATTATCAAATAAGTTTATAATTGATGAACTTAAAGTTTTAGACTTATTTGCAGGCACAGGAAATATATCATATGAATTTTCTTCAAGAGGATGTAAGAAGATATTTTCAGTTGATAATAACTTTAAGTGTATAAAGTTTATTAGTGATACCGCAATAAAACATGGATTTGATATTGTTACAAAAAAAAATAATTCTAAAGACTTTTTACTAAATACTAACGAAAATTTTGATATCATTTTTTTGGATCCACCTTATAATTTCTCAATGGATCAATACCTTGATTTGATAAATATTATTAAGCAAAGAGATCTTCTATTTGAAAATGGGGAAATAATTATCGAACATAGTTCAAATATTTCTTTAATAGAAAAAAATAATAATATTGATGAAAGGAAATATGGAAGTTCGATTTTAAGCTTTATAAAAAAAGCAAGCCTATAAGCCGGATTCTGTCTAGTCTTATCATTTATCTAGATGTAATATTACTATTACATTCATACCGCCTACCCTTCTACATAAAACGAGCAGTTTTAAACTGTAGATATACTTGGCGTTTCACCATGTAGAGTTTACAAGATTCCACTACAGCATTACCTGTACATACTTTCTGTTGCACTATTCCTATCCATTACAGATGACGGGTGTTACCCGCTACATTGCTCTTTGGTGTCCGGACTTTCCTCTGAATAATCAGCGATAAGAAGGCTTGCTTAGCAAATATAAGATTTGTTGATAATTTTATTAAAAAAAAGATGTCAATTGATGATTAAATTTTCTCAATCTTTATATTTGTTTAAATGATTAATTCAACTTCATCTGCTTCAGAATATAGGCCTAAAGACTTTAATGATATGATAGGTCAAGATGCGATTGTGAAGACATTGAATAATGCAATAAAAAATGATAATATACCTCAAGCTTTACTTTTTTGTGGGCCTAGAGGGGTTGGTAAAACATCATGTGCTAGAATTCTTGCAAAAACAATTAACAATTTAGACGATGACTTTGAGTATAATATTTTTGAATTAGATGCTGCTTCGAATAATTCAGTAGAAGATATACGAAATATAACCGATCAAATTAGAATACCTCCTCAAACTGGAAGATATAAAGTCTATATAATAGATGAAGTTCATATGCTGTCTAATCAAGCATTTAATGCGTTTCTCAAATCTTTAGAGGAACCACCTGAGCATGTTGTTTTTATACTTGCAACTACAGAAAAAAATAAAATTTTACCCACAATTTTGTCAAGATGTCAAATCTATGATTTTAAAAAAGTTGAGAATGAATCTATTATAAAACTATTATCAAAAATATGTAAAGAAAAAAAGGTTAAATATGAAGATGGTTCCCTCTCATTAATTGCTGAAAGATCTGATGGATCAATTAGAGATTCTTTATCAATCTTTGACAGGTTAGTTAGTTTCACTGATTCAAATCTTACTATTAGTGAAGTAACATCAAATCTAAATGTTCTGGACTTTAATACATATTTTAAAATATCAGAATTGATTTATAAAAAAGACATTCCAGGTATTCTTAATCTATATAATGATGTATATATTAAAGGATTTGATGATTTAAATTTTTTGAATGGATTATCAAAGCATTTAAGAGAGTTACTTATCTATAGTCTAAATTCATCTGATAAACTTTCAGATTACAAAAACGATTTAAGCAAAAAGTATTTAGAGCATTCGAAAGATATATCAAATAATGATTTAATATCAATGATAGAAGTTATTAATGATACTTTAATCAATTATAAAAAAGTTAATGACAAAAGAATACATCTTGAACTCTGTTTAATGAAATTAGCATCTTTAGATAGCATTAAAAAAAAAAGTCTTTAATTAAGACTACTGAGTTAATAAATAGCATTCAAGATATAATACCTGACATCGAAGTTGTTGAATCAAAAGATTCTGCAAAATTATTTAACCAACCTATAAAAAAAGATGTTTCATCATTATCTATAGCAAGTCTAAGTTTTAAAAAGTCTGTTGAAGATGAAACTAATGACATACGTTTAGAGCTTCCAAAAGATGATTTTACTGAGAATGATTTTCAAATAGCGTGGAAAAAGTTCTGTGAATCTGAAAGAGTTAAAGGTAACAATAATATTCTCTCATTGTTAAATATGAACCTACCATCTATCAATAATAATATCATTATTATTAACACAATTAATAAGATGAATTTTAAAGAAATCAAAGAGTATAAGAGCAGAATACAAACATTTATATCAAAAGAACTTAATAATTATTCTTTAGCTATTGATATTAGATTATCTGAGGACACAGATAAAAAGATATTTTTAGATAGTAAAGAAAAGCTTAAAATTATTCAAGATGGCAACAATAGTATAAGCTATTTAATTGATGAGTTTAAGCTAAGGATTTAGTTTATATCCATTTTTCTTATAAAAGATCTCTTTAATCATTCCATCAACGAGACCTAGCTTTGGAATAAAAATCTTATTAGATCTTACTGAATCCATAGTCAAGATAAATATTTTTAATGCTGGCACTATTACATCAGCTCTATCAGGATTTAGATTATACTTAATCATTCTTTCTTTGAAGCTATATGGAATAATTTTGTTAAATAGATCTTTTATAGAAAGATATGAAATTGGTTTGCCTGATTTAGTGCCTGTCATTGTCTGTATTTTATTAATATTTCCACCAGTTGCAAACAACTTGACTTTATCGTTTTGGTCAATATTTGATTTTAACCATTTCTCTATTTCACCTATGGTTGAGTCATCTATTTTATTATTTAAAAGCCTCACTGTTCCTATTTTGAATGATTTAGATTTTTTATCTACGCCTCTTCTTAAAATAGAGTATTCGGTACTCCCCCCTCCAACGTCAACATACAAATAAGTCTTGTTAAATTCTAATTTAGATAATGGATTTCCTTTGGCTATAATTTTAGCTTCTTTTAGACCATTAATTAAATTAATTTTTAAACCCGATGTTTCTTCAACCTCTGAAATTACATTTAATGAATTTTTAGACTCTCTTAGAGCCGAGGTGGCATATATTTGATATTCATCAACGTTGTGGACTCTCATCATATATTTAAATGAGATAAGTGCTTCAGAAAGTGTTTTAATCTTATTATCTGAGATTATGCCATCTCTAAAAGTATCTTCTCCAAGTCTTAGAGGCAGTCTTAGGTAAGAATTTTTTTGAAATATTTGTTGATTTCCTGATTTTATCACATAGCAAATTAACATTCTAATAGCATTGGATCCAATATCAATAGCAGCAATCTTTTTCAACTATTCTAAGATATTATTAAAATAATCATAAGTGTCCCATTGTGACCTTATTTTTTTATCTGAATTATCAACAAATTTATTTTGAGGTTCATTATTAATCAATCTAGTTTTTATATTATCCTTATCACTTATTTTAAGTGTTTCTAGTATTTGATTTTTAAGATCTTCTTGATATACTGGACATGCAACTTCAACTCTTTTTTCAATATTCCTTGTCATTAAGTCAGCTGAGGAAATGTATACTTTTTTATCACCTCCATTCTCAAAGACATAAACTCTTGAGTGTTCAAGATATTTATCAACAACACTTTTAACCTCAATATTTTCACTGAGACCCAATTTATTAGGAATTAGACAACATATTCCTCTGACTAACAATTTAACCTTAACTCCTGATCTACTGGCCTCATATAGTTTATCAACAAATTTATAACTGGTAAAGCTATTTAACTTTAAAATAATTCCTCCTTTAAGGCCTTTTTTAACGTTGGTTATTTCGTTATCAATCAAGCCAAATAGTTTTTTTGATGTATGGTGAGGTGAAACAATCAAGTGTTTATAATCAAGTATTTTATAATTAGATTGTAGGAAATCAAAGACTTTATTTATTTCTTTTAATATTTTTTGATTAGATGTAAATAGAGTGAAGTCAGAATAAACTTTTGCTGTAGACTCATTAAAATTTCCGGTGCTAATAAAACCATAGTATTTATTTTTTTTACTCTTAAACCTTTCAATTAAACAGATCTTTGAATGAACTTTTAGTCCTTTAACTCCATAAATTAAATCTACACCAGCAGCTTTTAACTCTTGAGAAACCTTTATATTATTTTCTTCGTCAAATCTAGCCTGTAGTTCTATCTGGACTAAAACTTTTTTTCCATTTTTAGCTGCATTTATCAAACAACTTATCACATTAGATTTCTTTGATAGTCTATACAATGTTATTTTAATAGATTTTACTGTCGGATCAATGGCTGACTGTCTTAAAATAGATATTAAATATGAAAATGAATGGTATGGAGTATACATAAGGTAATCTCTATCCATCAGTTGATCTAAAAGGTTTGAGTCAATTTTAAAGTTATTAATATCTAAGGCTTTATCTTTTGGATATAAAAGGTCTGTTCTTCCTAAATCAGGAAAGTTCATATAGTCACTTCTATGATGATATTTACCTCCTGGTATTAAACTATCATGAGAAGTAATTTTAATTTTTTTAATAAGATAATTTAATGTTCTCTTAGGAATAGATTCATCATAGACCAGTCTTACCGGGTTACTTATTTTTCTTTGATCTACATACTGTTGAATTTTTTTTATATAGCTTTTTGATAAATCCATATCATCAATATCTAGCTCTGCATCTCTTGTAATCTTCAACATATGTGCTTCTATGCTAGAGTAATTAAAAAAACTAAATAAGATGTCCAAATTATATCTAATTATATCATCAATAAACATTATATATTGCTTATTATCTTTTTTAGGGAGGACTACGAACCTACTAATATTTCTAGGGATTTCTACTAAAGCATATATATCATCAACATTTTCTAATCTAAGGTTTGTAATTAGAAAAGCTTTATTATCATTAAAATCATGATATTTATTATCTGAGAGTATGACTGTAACTAGTGATGGACTAATTCTTCTAATAAAATAATCTTTTAGGAATTCTTTGTGTGAATCTGGAACATTATTTTCATCTAGAAATACTATATCTTCTTTACTTAGTGATTTTTCAATTGAATTAAGTATTAAAGAACTTTCAGACTGAAGATTTATAACTTTTGAAGTTATCTTGTCTAGTAACTCTTTCGCGGCTATATTATCCTTATTATTTTTATTTGAGGCTCTAGCATCAGCAATTCTCTTGATTGTTGCATATCTAACTTGAAAGAATTCATCAAGATTGTTTGAGAATATACCAATAAATCTTAGCCTCTCTAATATTGGAACATCTTCATTAGATGCCTCTTGCAGTACCCTTGCATTAAAATCTAACCAGCTTAACTCTCTATTTATGTATTTAGATTCCAATTTTTAAATTATTTAAATAAGATATTGGTTTCAAATTTATAATATCCGACCAATTATCAGATTCAAATTTTAATGAAAACCATCTTGCAGTTGGTAAATTTAAAATTTTATTTTCAGAAAAATAATTTGATATCTCAGTAAATGCAGGGTTATGACCAACCAATACAACTTCTGAGTAGTTATTATCAATAGTCTCTATAAAGTCAAATACCTTGTTATGGTCAAAAGTATATAGTTCATCACAAATTTTAGTTTTATTTAAGTTAATTGATAAAGTTCTTGATAATAAAACAGAAGTATATAAGGCTCTATTTGCAGAACTAGTGAATATTATTTCAGACGAAATAAAATGGTCTTTTGATAAATTAGCAATTTTTTTAATTTTTTCAATACCAATTTCACTTAAAGGCCTATTAATATCATCTATATTATTTTCCCATGAAGACTTAGAATGCCTTAAAAAAGTAATTACCTTCATCTAAGGTGATAAAATTTGAATATCCCATAAATCATCTGTTAAATAACAAATAATCCTATTATGAAGTCTATTTTGCCTTCCTTGCCAAAACTCAATTTCTTTAATTGACAATTCTATACCTCCCCAGTTATCAGGTCTTTTCAAATTTGATTCTTTATTTTCATTTAAAAATTTATTATACCTATCTAATAGCTCTTGATGACTCTCGATTACTTGGCTTTGATTTGATACTATTGCAGCAGCTTGACTATTAAAGGGTCTTGAGCTAAAATATAAATCCGAGTAATTTTTATCTGACTTTTTTGCTGTTCCTTTAAAGATAACTTGCCTCTCTAAAGAGGGCCAATAAAATGAAGCACATAAATTAGGGTTATTTGATATTGCTCTTCCTTTATTACTATCATAGTTTGTAAAGAAGACTAAACTTCTGTCTTTAATCTCTTTTAAAAGAACAACTCTGGATGATGGCACATTGTCCTCAACAGTTGAAATTGTCATTGCATTAGGCTCAATTATTCCATCTGATCCTTCTGCATCTTTAAACCATTTTTTAAAGAATTCTATGGGATCATCTCCTACATCATTAATACTTAATGAGTCTTTATCATAAAATTTTCTATAGTTAAATAGTTTCATTGTTCACTTATTGAAAAATTCATCTTCGATGCTAGTAAATAAATAACAGCCATCCTTATGGCTACACCATTTTCTACTTGATCTAAAATAATTGAATTATTTGATTCTACAATTTCAGAGGTAATTTCTACACCTCTATTAATTGGTCCAGGGTGAAGAATTAAGATATCTTTTTTTATATTATTTATTTTTGTAGTGTCAAGTCCATATAACATTGAATATTCTCTATCATTTGGAAAATAAGATTTTTCCATTCTTTCCTTTTGAACTCTTAAAACATTAACTGCATCACACCACTTCAAGGCTTTTATTATATCTGTCTCAATTGATACATTAAGACTCTCAATTTCTCTTGGTATCAAACTTAAAGGACATGATATTTTAATATTTGCTCCTAAAAGATTAAGTGCATATATATTTGATAGAGCAACTCGAGAATGGAGAATATCTCCAACGATTAGTATGTTTTTATCTTTTAGATCACCTAAATGCTCAGTTAATGAAAAACAATCTAATAAAGCTTGAGTTGGATGTTCATGGGAACCATCTCCTGCATTTATAATACACGAATTAGTATTTTTAGACAACAGTAATGGAGATCCAGGGTTTGGGTGTCTTAAAACAATCATATCCACTTTCATAGCAAGTATATTATTAACTGTATCAGTTAAAGATTCTCCTTTCTTAACTGATGAAGATGAACTTGAAAAGTTTACAACATCTGCTCCTAATCTTTTTTGAGCTAATTCAAAAGATATTTTAGTTCTAGTACTATTTTCAAAAAATAAATTAGCAATTGTAATATCTCTAAGAGTAGGTACTTTCTTTATTGGTCTATTAATTACCTCTTTAAAATGTATAGCAGTCTTAAATATTAGGTTAATATCTGACTTTTTAAGAGATTTAATGCCTAAAAGATTATCTACACTTAGTTTATCCATTAGTTTTCAATATATATTATATTATCCTTGGAATTTTTACCCCATACTACATTGACTCTATCTCCTTTGAAAGTATCAATTTTTGCTCCACAATAATTAGCCTCAATTGGTATTTCCCTTTTATATCTTCTGTCAATTAATACCAGTAACTCAATTGAATTAGGTCTTCCATATGAATCCATTGATGACATAGCAGCTTTAATGCTTCTACCTGTAAATAGAACATCATCTATCAAGACAACATTTTTATTTTCAACTGAAAAGTTTATTTGGGTTGAACTTGCTGAAAGAGTTTTCTCAGATCTCCTAAAATCATCTCTAAAAAAAGTAAAATCTAGAATACCACTTTTAATATCGATTTTAGGATATTCATTATTAAATATTTCTAAAATCTTATCAATCAAAAAGGCACCTCTAGGTTGTAATCCTATTAGGACAGTATTATTAAAGTCCTTATGATTTTCAACTAATTGACATACAAGTCTATTTAGAATAATATCTATTTTTTTTGAGTCTAGAAGAACTTTTTTTGGCATGATTACTAATTACTACAAAAATATGAATTTTAAGTTTTAAGTTTTAAACAAAAAAAATCCTCAAATAATTGAGGATTTAAGTTTACTCTTCATCTTTTTTTTTGGATTTTTTATCCTTTACTTTATCATTTTCAGATTCGTCAGGCGGAACATCGCTACTATGAGTCTGTATATGCGAAACAACAACTCGCTTAAACTCTTTACTAAATTCAATGACTTTAAATTCTGCAGTTTCACCTTTTATAAGTTTAGAACCATCGGCTTTGTCTAGATGTCTTTGAGGACAAAATGCAGAGATATCATCATTAAAGTTAATTATTGCACCTTTATCAATTACTTCAGAAACTTCTGATTTATGAATAGTGTCAACTGCAAAGTCCTTTTCATATAGATCCCAAGGATTATCTTTTGTCTGCTTATGTCCTAAACTCAATTTCCTTCCTTCAACATCTAAATCTAAAATAATAACATCTATTTTATCCTCTAATGATAGAAATTCTGAAGGATGTTTTATTTTTTTTGTCCATGATAAATCAGATATATAAATAAGTCCATCTATCCCCTCCTCTAATTCAATAAATACTCCAAAGTTTGTAAAATTTCTAACTGATCCTTTATGTTTAGATCCAATAGGGAACTTCTTAGTTATATCAGTCCATGGATCCTCTGATAATTGCTTCATACCAAGTGACATCTTTCTTGACTCTCTATCTAAACTTAAGACAACAGCCTCAATATTATCTCCAACATTCACAAAATCTTGAGCACTTCTAAGATGGGTAGACCAAGACATCTCAGATACATGAACAAGACCTTCAATACCCTCATCAATTTCAATAAAGGCTCCGTAGTCAGCTATTACAACAACTTTTCCAGTGACTTTAGACCCTTCTTTGACATCATCTCCTAATTTATCCCATGGGTGATCAGTCAATTGTTTTAAACCAAGTTGAATTTTTGATTTGTCATCATCAAAATCAAGTATTACAACTTTAATAGTTTGATCAAGCTCAAGGATTTCACTTGGATGATTTATTCTACTCCAAGATAAATCTGTGATATGAATCAGACCATCAACACCACCTAAATCAATAAAAACACCATAAGAAGTCATATTTTTTACAGACCCTTCAAGAACTTGACCTTTCTCAAGTTGACTTATGATACCTTTCTTTTGTTCTTCGATGTCAGCCTCAATTAATGCTTTGTGTGATACAACTACATTCTTAAATTCATGATTTATTTTAACAACTTTAAAATCCATGTTTTTGTTAGTGTACTGGTCATAGTCTCTTATTGGTTTAACATCAATTTGAGAACCAGGTAGAAAAGCTTCAATGCCAAATACATCAACAATCATACCCCCTTTAGTTCTGCACTTAACAAAACCTTGAACAACTTCATTTTTGTCATGAGCATCATTAACTCTGTCCCATGCTTTTATAACTCTTGCTTTTCTGTGAGAAAGAACTAACTGTCCTGATTTGTCTTCTCTGGTATCAACTATTACTTCAACCTTATCACCAATTTTTAAATCTGGATTGTATCTAAATTCGTTTTTTGAAATAACACCTTCAGATTTTGCATTTATATCGATAATAACGTCTTTTTCCGTTAGATGAATTACTTCACCATGAATTATGTTGTCATCTGATGTATCAACAAAATTTTTCTCAACAAGTTTTTCAAATTCTTTAATTTGTTTTTCATCAAGCTCGTCAATTCCTTCTTGATATTGGTGCCAATTGAAGCTTGAAAGAAAATCATCTTGAGGTTCAGCTTTTTTAGTTGAAGTCTTTTTTGTAGTAGCTTTCTTTGTAGTAGCTTTCTTTGTAGTAGCTTTCTTTGTAGTAGCTTTCTTTGGTTTTTCAGACTCCTCAATATTAGTATTCACAGTATTTTCTTCACTCATAGAGCGCAAAAATATAATTAATTAAGTTATTGGCAAAATAAGATTAGTTTTTTATCTAATCAGATTTAATTTTTTGAAGTATTTTATTGAAAACTTCATTAATTGTCAGGTCTGATACATCTATTTTAAAAGCATCATCGGCTTTTCTTAATGGAGCAATTTCTCTTGTTGAGTCAGTTTTATCTCTAATTTTAATCTCTTCTTCAATTATATCAACTTTAACAGAATCATCATCTATTTGTTTATGCCTTCTTTCAGCTCTAATTCTTGGCTCAGCAATTAAGAAAAATTTATAATCGGCATCAGGAAACACAACAGTACCAATATCTCTTCCATCAACCACTAAAGAGTTTGACTCAGCTGAATTTCTAAGTTGATCAAATACAAACTTTCTAATTTCTGGTTTTTTTGCATAGTTACTAACGCTTAAAGATACCTTGTGGCCTCTTATTTTATTTGTGACATCATTATCATTAAGGAAAATTCTAAAATGCCCTTCATTATAATCTTGCTTGATACTAATTTGATTTAAGATTTCTTGTGAAATTTTTAAATTGTGTTTTACATTGCTATTTAAAAGGTAGAGGGTAATAGCTCTGTAATATGCTCCAGAATCCCTATAATTAAAACCTAAATAATCAGCTATTTTCTTTGCTTGAGTACTTTTACCCGTTGATGCTTGGCCATCAATAGCAATAATTAATTTATCCAAATCAAATTAACTTAGGGTTAATAACTTTTCGATTTATTATAGCATTTGAAATAACATCTTTCATTGAATCAATATAAATAAATTTAAGTCCTTTAAGATATTTAGGATTTATCTCTTGAATATCTTTTTTATTATATGAACTTAAAATAATTTCTTTAATATTTGCTCTTTTTGCTGCAAGAATCTTTTCTTTTATGCCACCCACAGGCAGAACCTTACCTCTTAAAGTAATCTCTCCAGTCATAGCAATACTCTTTTTAACTCTTTTTTGAGTGAACAGTGACACCAGTGACGTTAGAATTGTAATACCAGCACTTGGTCCATCTTTAGGAGTAGCTCCTTCTGGTACATGGATATGAATATTGTATTTGGAGTAGTCAAGTTCTTTTTCAATTCCTAATTCATTTTGATTTGACTTTATGTATTCTAGTGCAATAATTGCAGACTCTTTCATTATTTTACCTAGATTTCCAGTTATGGAGAGATTTCCTTTTCCTTCAGATATTGATGATTCAATAAATAATATTTCACCACCAACAGATGTCCATGCTAGTCCTGTTACTACTCCTGCTACAGTATTATTTTCGTATTTGTCTCTAAAAAACTTTTTTGGACCAAGAACATCTTTGAGAAAATTTTCATCTTTTGAGTTATTAAGCTTAGAATTAGATACTATATTTTTAGCCCTATTTCTGATTAATTTAGCAATTTGCTTTTCTAAATTACGCACACCAGATTCTCTTGTATAATCACTGATTATGTCTTTTAAAACATTAGATGATATTTTAAAGTCATTCAACTTCATACCATGTTCTGTAAGCTGTTTTTTGATAAGGAACTTTGAAGCAATTGAGACTTTTTCCTCAGTAGTATAACCAGATACATTTATTAACTCCATTCTGTCTAAAAGTGCTGGATGCATTGAAGATAAATTATTTGCAGTAGCAATGAACATAACCTTTGATAAATCATATCCAACTTCAAGAAAATTATCATGGAATGAGTTATTTTGCTCTGGGTCAAGAAGTTCTAAAAGAGCAGAACTTGGATCACCTTGAGCCCCACTTGATATTTTATCTATCTCGTCTAGGACAAAAACTGGATTAGATGTACCTGATTTTCGAATACTTTGAATTATCCTTCCAGGCATTGCTCCAATATAAGTCTTTCTATGACCTCTAATCTCTGCCTCATCTCTAAGGCCTCCTAAAGAGACTCTAACATATTCTCTATTTATAGACTTTGCTATTGATTTACCTAGTGATGTTTTTCCAACACCTGGAGGACCATATAGACATAGGATTGGAGATTTCATATCACTTCTCAATTTCAGTACAGCTAAGTATTCAATAATTCTTTTCTTAACATCATCCAACCCAAAATGATCTTTATCTAATATTTTTTGTGCTTTGTCAAGATCAAAATTATCTTCTGAATAATTTTCCCATGGAAGATCAACGATTAAATCAAGATAATTTCGCTGAACAGAGTATTCTGCCACTTGAGAGTTCATTCTTTTTAGCTTAGATAATTCTTTCTCAAAATGAGATTTAATATCTTGACTCCAATTTTTATCCTTTGCCTTATTAATTAGTTCTTGAATATCTTCTTGATATGAGTTTTCTCCAAGTTCTTCCTGTATTGTTTTCATTTGTTGCTGAAGATAATACTCACGTTGTTGCTGATCTAAGTCATTTCTTACTTTAGACTGAATATCATTTTTAAGGGCAAGCTTTTCATATTCAACATTTAGAAATTTTAAACACTTCAGCGCTCTGTTTTCAATATTTAAGCTTGAAAGCAAATCTTGTTTATCTTTTACTGTTATGTTCATGTTTGAACAAACAAAGTTTATTAGAAAAGCCGGACTGTGAATATTTTTGATAGCAAACGAGGCTTCAGAAGGAATATTGGGGTTCTCCTTAATAATCTTTAGTGCAATATCTTTAATCGCATCAATTGTTGCCGTAAATTTACTATTTGATTTTTTATTATTCTTATCAGTTATAGAATTTATGGTTGCCTGAATATAGGGGTCTGTTTTAACTACTGATTTAATTTTGAACCTTTTCTTACCTTGAATGATTACGGTTGTATTACCATCAGGCATTTTTAAAACTCTTAGTATTTTGGCTACTGTTCCTATGTTGAATATGTTTTCGATTGATGGATTCTCAATTTTAATATCTTTTTGAGCAATTACACCAATTAGCTTATTGGACTTATTAGCATCATTAATAAGCTTAATTGACTTATCTCTACCAGCATTTATTGGGATTACAACACCTGGGAATAGAACTGTGTTTGTTAATGGTAGTATTGGTAAAACCTCTGGAAGATTTTCTTTTTCTAAAGCTTCTTCATCTTCGGATGTCATTAGTGGGATAAACTCAGATTCCTCACCTAGATCATCAAATGACATTTTGTCTATATTATTGAATATTAAACTCATTTAATTTATTTTAAGCCATTTTGTCATAATATCATAAGAATAACATGTATTTGTTTTTATGATTTAAATGACACTTAAATAAGGTCAAAAGCTATGCCAACTTATTTTTATCAATTCTTGGAACTCTAGTTAATAGAAGAGCACCCATGAAGAAGAAGAACATGAAAATTATAACAGAGAATCTAACTGAACCTGTAATCTGAGCAGCAGCGGCATAGAAGATCATACCAAAGACAATTCCAATTTTTTCTGTAACATCATAAAAACTAAAAAAAGATGTAGTATCCTTTGTTTCAGGTATAAATAATGAATATGTAGCTCTAGCAACTGGTTGAGTGCCTCCCATCAGCAGTCCAACAAGACCAGCAATCATATAAAACTGAATAGGTGTCTTTATAAAATATGCATAGAGACAAACTGCTCCCCACAGAAATATTGCAAAGGTTAAGACTAAAATATTACCATATTTCTGTGCCATTTTTGTAAAAAAATATGCACCTCCAATGGCTACAATCTGGATAAGTAGAATGCTTATAATAAGACCTGATGTCTGTTCAGATGAACTAGTCCATTCAATTTCACTTACACCAAAATATGATGCTATATAGAGTACTGTTTGTAATGAAAAAGAAAAGATAAAAAATGCTAGTAAGAATCTAGTAAATCTCTTACTAGTTCTAATAAATTTGTAAACTCCTTTTAATTCTTTAAAGCCATTCCAAATAATATTTTTTGGAACTTTAACACCTTTGTTTCCACTTGGCAAGTGATAGAAAGAATATTGACTAAATGCAAGCCACCATATACCAACTATTGCAAATGAAGATTTCATAGCAGCTATTTCTGATTCAAATCCAAAAGTTTCATAGAAATTAATCATAATAAGATTAATCAATAAAAGTATTACACTACCAATGTAACCCATTGTATAACCCTTAGCACTTACCTTATTGGTTTGATTTGGATATGTTATATCTGTTAGGTATGAATTATAATAAACCAGGCTTCCCCAGAATCCAATTAGGCCTAGTGTATAAAAGAGTAAACTAATCTCTATTGTTTCCAGTTCAAACCAGTATAAACCAATACATGAGAGAGAACCCATGTAAACAAAAAACTTCATAAATATTTTTTTATTCCCAATAAAGTCAGCTATCCCACTTAATAGAGGAGATAAAAATGCAATTAATAAGAAAGAGAGAGCAGATACAGAGCTTATCAGTGTATCTTTGTTGATATCAAGATTTAATATTTCTACCGAGTTTGTCTGAGAAAAGACATACTGTGAATAATAAATTGGAAATATTGCAGATGAAATAACTAATGAGTATACTGAGTTTGCCCAATCATACAAAGCCCAAGCTCCAATTAGTTTTTTACTCCCTTTTGGATGATCGGTTTTTTTATTAGACATAAATTTAAATGATTCCCAAATTAAGCAAATAAATCAAAAGATATATATATTTGTCAAAAAAATAGATGTACAACAAAATACACTTATTTAGTGTTCTGATTTTTAGTCTTTCGATGCTAAATTGTCAAACAAACACAAAACCTGAAGAACAAAAAATAACTTATAAAGTGAGCAAAACAGACAAAGAATGGAGAGAGGAATTATCTCCCGAAGAATATGATATTCTTAGAAATAAAGGTACGGAAAGACCACATACTGGTATTTACAATATGCATTTTGAAGAAGGCGTATATCGATGTAAAGGGTGTGGACAGGCACTTTTCAAAAGTAATAATAAATTTATGTCTGACTGTGGTTGGCCAAGCTTCGAGAGTGCATTACCAGGTGCTATAACCTACAAAAAAGATACTAGTCTAGGTATGATTAGAACAGAAATTATATGTTCTAATTGCGGGGGTCATCAAGGCCATGTATTTGATGATGGACCAACATCGACAGGTAAGAGGTATTGTGTAAATTCTGCAAGTATAAATTTTATAAATAATAAAAATGAGTAAGAAATATGACTTAATTGTTCTGGGAAGTGGACCTGGAGGATATGTAACGGCTATAAGAGCATCTCAATTAGGACTAAAAACTGCAATAGTAGAAAAGGAAAGTCTTGGGGGAGTTTGTTTGAATTGGGGATGTATACCTACGAAAGCTTTACTTAAATCTGCACAAGTTTTTGAATATTTAAAGAAAGCTGATACATATGGTTTAAAAATTAAGGATTTTGATAAAGATTTTGATGCTGTAGTAAAGAGAAGTAGAGATGTAGCTGAAGGTATGAGTAAAGGAGTTAATTTTTTGATGAAAAAAAATAAAATTGATGTAATTACAGGTTATGGTAAAGTTATACCAAACAAAGCTGTCTTAGTTGAAAATGACGGTAATACTGAAACTTTTGAAGCTGATAACATAATAATTGCTACTGGAGGTAGGTCTAGGGTTATTGAATCTATTCCCCAAGATGGTAAAAAGATAATTGGATACAGGGAAGCAATGACATTGCAGAAACAACCTAAAAAGATAATTATTGTTGGATCAGGTGCCATAGGGATTGAATTTGCATACTTCTATAACTCAATGGGTACCGAAGTAAAGATTGTAGAATATATGGATAGGATTTTACCTGTTGAAGACAAAGATATTTCTAATCAACTGAAAAAAACATTTAAAAAGTCTGGAATTGAAATTTTAACTAACTCAGAAGTTGTTTCTTCTGACACAAAAGGTAAAGGTGTTAGGGTCCAGATTAAATCAGATGGTCAAATTTCTGAACATGAAGCTGATATAGTACTTTCTGCGGTAGGTGTGAAAAGCAATATAGACAATATAGGGTTAGAAGAAGTTGGTATTGCTGTAGATAAAGATAAAATTATTGTTGATGAATTCTACAAGACCAATATCCCTGGGTATTTTGCAATTGGAGATGTAACTTCAGGTCAAGCACTTGCTCATGTAGCGTCTGCTGAGGGGATTTTATGTGTTGAAAAAATAGCTAATCATGATGTTGAACCTATTGATTATGAAAATATACCAGGGTGTACATACTGTGCTCCCGAAGTAGCCTCAGTAGGATTAACTGAAGAAATGGCTATAGAAAAAGGTTATGGTATAAAAGTAGGTAAGTTTCCTTTTTCTGCCTCTGGTAAAGCACAAGCCTCTGGTCATTCTGACGGGTTTGTAAAAGTAATTTTTGATGAAAAATATGGTGAGTGGCTTGGGTGCCATATGATTGGTGCTGGAGTTACTGATATGATTGCTGAAGCAGTTCTAGGAAGAAAGCTTGAAACTACAGGTAAGGAGATACTTAATGCAGTTCACCCTCACCCAACAATGAGTGAAGCTTTAATGGAAGCAGTTGCAGCGGCTTATGATGAAGTTATTCATCTTTAATGATACTATCAATAGCTAATCTATAACTATTCAGTCCAAAACCAATTATTATTCCATCTACAACTGGTGATAGATATGAATTGTGTCTAAATTCCTCTCTTGAATAAGTATTTGAAATATGAACTTCAATGACTCTGCAGTCAATTGACTTTACTGCATCTGCAATTCCAACTGATGTATGAGTATATGCAGCAGCATTTAATATAATGCCCTTAGAATTTTTGGACTTTTGAATAAAATTAATTATTTCGCCTTCAACATTTGACTGAAAATAATCAATTTCCACGTCTTTAAATAAAGACTTAAGTGAGTCTAAATATGACTCAAAATTTTGACTGCCATAGATGTCAGTTTCTCTGGTTCCAAGAAGATTAAGATTAGGACCATTAATTATTGTTATTTTCATATATTATAAAGGTAATGCTTAAAGACTAATTAAAAAATAAAAATGGATTGGGACTCTAGCTTTGAGGATTTTAAAAACTATCTAAAATTAGAAAGAGGGCTTAGTATTAACTCAATTAAAAGTTATGAATATGATCTAAATTTATTTAGAAACTATATTAAGTCTAATCATATTTCAGAAACACCTATTAATTGTAAATCTGATACTCTAAAAGATTATCTATATAACAATTTATCAAATAAAAAGTCTAGGAGTCAAGCTAGAAGTATTTCAGCTTTAAAGAGTTATTTTAACTATCTAATTTTTGAGGGGCATATTCAAAAATCTCCTATATCAGACATTGAATCGCCTAAACTTGATAAAAAACTTCCAGAAGTATTGACTGAAACAGAAATTACAAAATTAATCGAGTCATATGATTTGAATGATAATTTTGGTCAAAGAAATAGAACAATAATTGAGGTGCTTTATGGAACAGGAATAAGGGTAAGTGAACTTATCAACTTAAAATTATCAAATATTTTTTTTGAGGAAAATATTATGAAAATTACAGGAAAGGGTAATAAAGAAAGGTTTGTTCCTTTAGGTAATATAGCATTAAATGAAATAAAACAGTACTTGAAAATTAGAAACAAAAATATCATTGACACCAAATTCTCAGATATAGTATTTTTAAATAGATATGGAAGAGGTTTAACAAGGTCTATGATATTCAAGATAATAAGTGATAGTTACAAAAAGGTTGGTTTAGATAAAAAAATAAGCCCTCATACACTAAGGCACTCCTTTGCAACTCATTTGTTAAAAAATGGAGCTGATCTTAGAACCATTCAACTTATACTTGGACATGAAAGTATTACTACAACTGAGATTTACACTCATTTAGACACATATCATTTAGAAGAGGTACTAAAAAAATATCATCCAAGGTCTAAATGATTCTACTCCTGCATAAGTCTAAATCCTTCACCGTGAACATTAATAATCTTGAGGGATATATCTTTATCTAAATATTTTCTAAGCTTTGCGATATATACATCCATACTTCTAGATGTAAAGTAGTTAGCATCTCTCCATATTTTATTGAGTGCAATATCTCTTGGTAAAAGATCATCAAAATTTAAGACAAGCATTTTAAGTAATTGATTCTCTTTTGGAGAGAGCTTGTGAGATTCGCCCATTTTATGAGTTAAAATTCTCAGCTTTGAATTAAAGCTAAACTCTCCAAACTCAAATTCAAAGACATCTTTTTCTTCGACATTTACATTAGGCTTCCTATTAAGTATTGACTTTATCTTGGCAAGGAGAATCTCAGAATCAAATGGTTTAGTTAAGTAATCATCTGCTCCAATCTTATAGCCTTTTAACACATCATCTTTTAAGTTCTTGGCTGTTAAAAATATCAATGGTATGATTTCATTTATCTCCCTAATCTCCCTAGCAAGTGTTAAACCATCCTTAAAAGGCATCATTATATCTAATATGCAGAGATCAAATTCGGATCTGTTAAATTTTTCAAAACCTTCTATACCATTTACTGCTAGAGTAACTTCGTAATTATTAATTGTTAAATAGTCCTTTAGAATTCTACCAAAATTTGGATCATCTTCGACCAAGAGAATACTTTTATTAGATTTCATATTAAATATTTTTTAATGTTAAATAAAATTTAGTTCCAACTCCTTTTTTACTATCCAAAGATATTTTACCATTATGGAAATCAATTATTTTTTTGACATATGACAGACCTAGACCATGACCTTTTGTGTCGTGTATATTTCCATTTTGCTCTCTGTAAAATTTTTCGAAAATTAATTTTTGAATATTTTTATCCATACCTATTCCATTATCTTCAATACAAATAATAATATTTTCTTCTGAGTTAGATGATGAGATAATTATATGAGGATTATCTTGCGTATACTTTACAGCATTATCAAGTATATTAATGATTATGTTTTCTAAATGATTACTATTTCCACTTATTAGACTATTAATTGCATTTAAAGAGATCTTGATAGATCCCTTTCGACTATCTACTATTAATTTTACATGTTCTATTGCATCTTCTATAACCTCATGAATATCAGTATCTTCCATTTCAAAAGGATTAGAGCTTTTTTCAAGTTGAGATATGGTTAAGATATTTTCAACTTGTGAAAGCATTCTTGAATTTTCTTCTCTTATCATGCCCAGGTAAGAATTAAATTTATCATTCAAATTATCTTTTGAGCTCGACATAGCATCTAATGCCAAGTTAATAGTAGCGATAGGTGTTTTAAATTCATGGGATATATTGTTAATAAAATCACTTTTAATTTCAGATAACTTTTTTTGCTTAATTATTTGGTAAAGAGCACTCGTTGAAATTACAATAATGACTAAAGTAAGCATAAAAGAAAGAGTTGCAACTCCAATTATACCAGATAAAACATATTCTTGTTTATCTGGAAAAGAAACTACCAAATCATATTTTACAGGGCTTGAGCTATCATAAAGAAATGGAATAGAATATTTAGGGCCTGATTGCTCCTCTAAATAGTTATTTGATTTAACTTTTGTAGATAAATCATTACTATAAATTCCAAACTCATATGGAGTTATGATATTTCTATCATTAAAGCCTTGGTTTAATAGAGCTTGAATTTCTCTTGAGGTTGTTCTCTTATGAATTGGAAGAGATGAAGCATATTCTTGAAAAGCAGACTTATACTTTTCAAATTTAAATATGTCTATATCTTCTACACTTTTAAGTTTAGAAATAGATGCATTTAGTCTATTTTCTCTTCTATCAAATATATTTTTATTTACAATAGTTGTCTTAACTGCTTTATAGTCCTTAAGTTCTTCATCTCCGTATCTATTTGATAAATTATTTGGAAGGTTTATATTGTAATCTTCCTCAAGAATTCCATATGCAAAAAATGTTGAAAGATTTGAAGACTGATCTTCATCCAAGAAAAGGAAAACATCTGTAAAATTAGACTCATCAGGTGTACCGATTGAGTCAATTAGCATTTGGTATGTGTATACGTAATCGTTAAGCTCTCTACTTTGAATTTCATCAACAACCTCTCGAAGGGTTCTATTTACTGCTAGTGAGAATTCCTCTTCTTTATTTTGCCAAGATGAGTATATCCAATAACCCTGCATTAGAATAATCCCAATCAAAGAGAAGGACATCAATAAAACCAACGAAGTGTAAAATCTTCTATTCATTTATATAAAATTCTCAATTTTAAAATTAAACTTTCTTAACGAAATGTTAATGTATTGTACTTAACTAATCAAATCTGCATGAATTTGAATGACTTTATCTTTTAAGTCTGATTGGTTATGATTGTCAATTATATAATCACATTTACTAATTATTGAAGACTCATCTACCTGATTATTAATCCTTTTAATTACGTCATCTCTTGAGGTATCATCTCTTAACAATACCCTTTTAATTCTTTCTTCTAAAGGTGCTCTGACTAGAATAATTTTATCATAAGCATTTTCGGATTTTGTCTCAAAGATTATTGCTACCTCTTTGACTATATAGATTTCATCATTTGCTTTAATAAAAGAATCAAAATCATTTGAAACTGCTGGATGAATAATTGAGTTAAGCACTTTTAATTTATCTGAATCCTGAAAAACAATTTTAGACAACTGTTTAGTATCTATTTTATTTTTTTGGTAGATATTATTACCAAAAACTTTTTTTATTGAGTCTATTAATGCTCTATTTGTGTTAATGAGTGTCTTTGCAACATTATCTGCGCTATATGTCTTTATTCCAAGATCTTTAAACTCATTTAGAACAGTAGATTTTCCAGAACCAATACCTCCAGTTAATCCAACAATTTTCATTTTGAATTTAATTTATCTATAATCTCCTGGCTTACTCCAACACTTGAGAAACCTCCATCATTAAAAATGTTTTGAAGAGTAACTCTTTTGGTATAATCAGAAAATAAAGAAACAGTTAGATCAGCACAATCTTCCGCAGTTGCATTACCTAATGGTGATGTTAAATCAGCATATTTAATAAAGTCGTCAAGTCCTTTGACACCCTTACCAGCAGTAGTTAGAGTTGGTGATTGAGATATGGTATTAACCCGAACATTCTTTTCCTTACCGAAGAAATATCCAAAGCTTCTTGCAATAGATTCTAAATATGCCTTATTATCAGCCATATCATTATAATTTGGAAATGTTCTCTGTGCAGCAATGTATGTTAATGCAACAATACTTCCCCACTGATTCATTGCATCCAATTTAAAAAGAGATTGCATTAATTTATGAAAAGATACAGCAGAAACATCCCATCCCTTTTTTAACCATTCATAATTTAAATCTGTATAATGCTTTCCTTTTCTTACATTGACAGACATACCTATTGAGTGTAAAACAAAGTCTAGTTTACCACCAAATTTGCTAGTAGCTGTGTTAATTAAGTTTTCAAGATCTTCTAAATTAGTAGCATCTGCTGGTATAACCTCAGAATTTGTTTTTTTTGCTAAATCACTTATGCTTCCCATTCTTATAGAAACCGGCGCATTTGTTAAAATGAATTCGCCTCCTTCATCATAAACACGTTCTGCAGTTTTCCAGGCGATAGAGCTGTTATCTAGAGCTCCGAAGATTATTCCTTTTTTACCCTTTAAAATATTGTTTCCCATGATGTAAATATAGTTTAATTCAATAATTCATTTGCAAGCTCATTTGCTGACTTGTTAGATTTATCACCAGATAACATTTCGGCAATTTCATTAACTCTTTCTTTATCAGACAGCAATTTAATATCAGTGATAATTTTATCATTATGCTCTCTTTTAAATACTTTAAAATGGAAGTCACCCTTAGATGCCACTTGAGCAGTATGTGTTATAACGATTACTTGCATATTTTGTGCCATAAATTTCATCAGTTCACCAACTTTAGAGGAGACTGAACCCGATATCCCAGTATCTATTTCATCAAAAATTATTGAGGCCAACTTTGTGTATTTAGAAAGAATAGACTTTATGGATAGCATTATTCTTGAAATCTCTCCACCTGATGCAATATCCTTCAACTCACTGTAAACACTTCCTTTATTAGATTTAAAAAGTAGCTTACCAATACTTATACCGTTTTTTTGAATTATTTCTGTTTCTGATAGATCAATTTTTATGTCAGATTTTTCCATACCTAATTCAATTAAATTCTTGTTCATTAATTTTTCAAAATCAGGGATAACAGATTTTCTGTTATTATGAATTTTAACTGCATCTGCTCTAAGATTTAACATTAGGCTTCTAATTGATTCTTCAATTTTAATTATATCATTGTCTATATCATTTTGTGTCAAAATCTTTGACTCAATATCATTTTTAATTTTTAATAAATCTTCAATTGTATTAGCCCTGTGCTTATTTTGCAGAGAGTAAATCTTATCTTGTATACTCCTTAAATCATCAATGTTTTCTTGATTATTATCAATGTCAGATAATATGGATTCTGAATCACTAGAAATTATGTTTATTTCCTCAACAATTGATTGGATCCTTTTGCAGAGTAAGCTGATTCTCTCTGAAGAGTTTGATAATCTATTAAGGTTTCTTGAAATATCTTGTAGTTTATCCAAGACTCCAACATCTTCAGAGTTTAAGTGACCTATTGTAATTGATAGTACATCTTTAATTTGATCTAAGTCATCGGCCTCTTTAATTTTATCTTGAAGTTCCTCGAGATTAATATTATTGATTTCAAGATTATTGAACTCATCATGTAAGAATTTATTGTAGTCTAAATCAGAATTTAGTTTATCCCTCAATAATACCTTATCATTAAGTTCTTTCTCAAGCAATTTTAGTGATTTAAAATCATTTGAGTATTTATTAATTATATCTTGATTTTTAGACAATGAGTCTAAGATCAAAAAAATAAAATTTGAGTCAAGGATACTTAGATTATTAAATTGAGAATGAACATCAATGAGTTTGTTTGTAAGGTCAGATAATTGATCCAGTTTTACTGGAGTGTCATTAATAAAAGCTCTTGATTTCCCACTTTGATTAACTTCTCTTCTAATTATAGTTATTTCATCATAGTCTAAATCATTTTTTTTAAAATAATCCTTTATGTATATATCAGTTAAATCAAATGTTGCCTCAACAAAGCATTTTTTTTCTTTATTTATAATTTTGGAATTATCAACTCTGGAGCCTAAAACCATTGAAAGTCCACCTAGTATAATAGATTTACCCGCACCTGTCTCTCCAGTAATTGAAGTCATTCCCTTATTAAAAGAAATTTCTAGAGAATCAATTAATGCGTAATTATTAATTTTTAGTTTTGTTAACATTCTCAATAATTTGATTTATAATATCATTTGAAACATCAATCTTTAACTTTTTCTCAAAGGATGTTATCTCTAAATTCGAATTTATAAAATCAATTTGATTATAGTCACTTGAAATCGGGTTAAAATCTCCAATTTTATTAACTACTATTGCATCAAGGTTCTTAGACTTTAATTTACTTTTGGCATTTTCAATTACATTATCTGTCTCCAAAGCAAAACCAACTAAAAATTGTGATGTTTTAATTTTCCCTAGTTCTTTAAGAATATCATGTGTTGGCTGAAGCTCTATAGAGTCTAACCCAGACTCTTTCTTTATTTTACTACTGTTAATTTTTTTAGGCTTGAAATCTGATATAGCAGCAGAAAAAATTACAATATCGGATTCTTTAAAATATTTTATTGTCTGAGCATACATTTCATCAGAGTCTTTAACTCTTATACATTCAATGTTGGAAAGATCCATTGAGAGATTAGTTGGACCTAATAAAAGTTTTACATTTGCTCCCAGTTCACTTGCAATTTTCGCCAATGAATACCCCATTTTACCTGACGAGCTATTTCCAATATACCTAACTGGGTCAATTTTTTCATGAGTAGGTCCTGCTGTTATTAAAAGATTTAAAGAATTTAATGGTAGAGACTTTTTAAATTTATTTTCAACATAATCAATTATCTCATTTGGTTCTAGCATCCTACCTTCCCCTTCCAGCCCACTTGCTAAAGAGCCAGAACCTACAGGTAAAACGTTAGTATTATTCGATACTAATTTTTTAATATTTGTTTGATTGAGAGTGTTTTTATACATTTCCAGGTCCATTGCAGGGGCTACAAAAACAGGACATTTAGAAGACAAATAGCATGCTAACAGTAGGTTGTCACATCGAGCACTAGCCATTGAAGAGATTGTATTGGATGTTGCTGGCGCAATAATAAAAATATCAGCCCACTCAGCAAGTTCTACATGATTATTCCAAGTTGGGTTATTATTTTTTTCAGTTGTAAATTCAGAAAAAACATCATTTTTTGAAACTGTGGATAGAGTCAGAGGTGTAACAAACTCTTTGGATGAAGGAGTCATAACAACTTTTACATTAGATTTAAGCTTAACAAGCTGTCTAATCAATAATGGAATTTTGTAAGCAGCTATTCCACCTGAAACTCCTATTAGAATATTTTTCTGAGCTAAAACACTCATATTTTAAATGTTTATTGCTCAGCTTCGGATTCAGTATCTCTAAAGTAAATTTTATTATCTAACCACTCCTGCACAGCAATTGCATATGGTTTAGGAAGTTTCTCATAAAATCTAGAGACTTCTATTTGCTCTTTATTTTCAAATATTTCCTCAAGACTATCATTATGTGTAGCAAACTCATCTAATTTATCATGAAGTTCTTTCTTTATTTCAGAATTAATTTGGCTTGATCTCTTAGCAATTATAGAAATAGCCTCATAAATGTTATTTGTAGGGTCTTCAATTTCATGCTTATTGTATGTCTTTGTTGTATTTGCTGCGTTAGTGTTTCTATATTTATTCATAGGTTTATTTATAAAAGTTGTTTTGCATTATTAATTTTTTCAGATAAATCATCAATAAAGATAGTATCTGGATAATATCTTAAAAAGTTTTCAAGTGATCTTTCAAGCTCTGTTACTCTTTCATTAATTCTTGATTCAATCGAATTTACTGCTATTTCATATTGTGATAACCACCTATAATAAAGCGCTTCCTCTCTAAAAATTGTTCCTGGGTTATCTGCAATAAAATTATCTAGGGATTTTATAGCAGAGCTGTAATCTCTAATAGTATAATATTGCTTTGATACTTCAAACGCTTTTTTTTCAATCTTATTTTGTAATTGTTCCATTAACTCTAATGCTTCAACGACATATTCACTATTAGGAAATCGGTTTATAAAAACTTGAAGCTTATCAATACCTGTGAATGTGTCTTCTTGGTCTAAAGTATACAAAGGAGATAACATAGAATACGATTTTGCTTCCATGAAATAAGCCTCTTGAATTCTTTGACTATTAGGATATGATTTTATAAAATTTTCAAATTGAATTGCTGCTGAGTAGTATGATCTTGTTTCAAAAAATGAGTTAGCAAAGAAGAAAACCAGTCTCTCACCTTGCGGCTTACCTCTGTAGCTAGGAATAATTTGTTCAATAAGAGCATTTGCTCTTCTAAATTCTCCGTTTTCATAGTATTCCTCTGCTGCAGTATATTTATCCACTTCATTTTCTGGGCTATTCAATAATTTTTGATAATCATTACAAGAAATAACCAAAAATGAAATAAATATTAATAGATAAGATCTAAACATTTAGAATAAAGTATTTTGGCAAATTTAATATAAGTTTATGAAATTAGATCAATTAATGTTACTTCATTAATAATAGGAATTCCAAGATTATTTGCTTTGGCATATTTTGCAGGACCTAAATTATTACCTGCTACTAAATAATTTGTCTTAGAACTTATGGATGAGCTTATTTTTCCACCATTAATTTCAATAAGGTTTTTAATTTCCTCTCTACTGTTCATTTCAAAAACACCAGAGATTACGAATGTTAAATTTGACAGAGAAGAGCTTAAGTCAGATTTACTATTGTCAATAAAAATAAGACCAGCTGATTTAAGTCTAGTTATAAGAGCCCTATTACCCTCATCTTGAAAAAACTCTTTAATACTCACTGCAGTTTTTTCTCCTATTTCATCAATCTCAGATAATGATTCAATACTCATATTCATTAGCTCATCAATTGATTTAATTTTTTTTAATATTTTTTTTGTGGCAGATTCACCTACATACCGAATCCCAAGACCATATAAAACCTTTTGAAACGGTTTTGATTTAGAATCTTCAATACCAATTTTCAAGTTTTTAACTGATTTATCAGCATGACCTTCAATTAAGGAAATTGAATCATAATCAAGATTATAGATATCTGATATATCTTTTAAATACCCTTTGTTGTAAAAAAGCTTGATGGTTTCATCTCCTAAACCATCAATATTCATTGCTTTTCTAGATACAAAGTGTTGAATCCTGCCTATTACTTGTGGCCTACAATTCTTGGTATCTGGACAAAAGAAGTTAGCTTCAGAATCAAGTTTTACTAACTTGGTTCCACATTCAGGACAATGAGTTGGAAATTTAATTTCGTCATCTTCATAACCTCTGTTATTATAATCTATACCTGTAATCTTAGGGATTATTTCTCCTCCCTTTTCTACATACACACTATCATTAACTCTAAGCCTAAGCTTCATCATTTGATCGAAACTATGTAAAGAAGCTCTTTTTACAGTTGATCCAGAAATTAAAACCGGCTCTAAATTTGCAACTGGGGTTATTGCACCTGTTCTTCCAACATTAAATGAAATTGAATTTAATTTTGTTGCCAAATTTTCAGCCTTATACTTGTAAGCAATAGCCCACCTAGGAAACTTAGATGTAAAACCTAATTTTTTCTGATAATCTATATTATTTATTTTAATAACAATTCCATCAATTTCAAATGGCAAGCTTGACCTGTTTTTATCCCAATAATCTATGTACTCTTTAACGCCATCCAATCCATCCACAACCTTTTCATATTTAGGTACATTGAATCCCATATCTCTTGCAATATCTAAAAGCTCTGAGTGACTTTTCATTTTAACTTCATCAGATACTATAGAATAAAGGAAACATTGTAAAGGTCTTCTGGCAACCTCATTTGAATCAAGAAGTTTTATGCTCCCTGATGCAGTATTTCTCGGGTTTTTAAATATTGGCTCTCCTAATTCTTCTCTCTTTAAATTAAGTTGTTTGAAGGAATCATTTAGTATTATTATCTCACCTCTAATTTCAAACTTTTTTAAAAATGAATTATCAACATTTATTGGTACTGACCTAATAGTCTTTATATTATTCGTAATGTTATCTCCTTGAGTCCCGTCACCCCTTGTTAGGGCTCTTAGAAGCTTACCGTTTTCATATAATAAATTGACAGATGCACCATCATATTTTAGTTCACAGCAAAATTCAAAATCTTTAGTATCCAGTATTTTAGAAGCTCTTGCATACCAGGACTCTAATTCCTCATTGGAATAGGTATTATCAAGAGAGTACATTTGATAAATATGAGATTCGGAGCTGAACTTATCTGATAAACCACCACCAACTCTATTTGAGGGAGAGTTTTCATCAAAATATTCTGGATATTTAGACTCAAGATTTATTAACTCATTTAGTAATTTATCATAGTCAAAATCACTAATTAAGTTTTTGTCAAGATTATAATAATTATGATTATGCTCATTTATTATTTCTCTTAACTTTAAAATTCTAGATTCTATTTCATTCATCTTAAAATGTGAGTTTTACTAATCTTTTTTTACCTCTAAAGTCATCCTTAAAGTTAACATGATTTATAGTATAATTAGTCAATAATTGATTAAATTCTGATATAAAGTTTGGATTAATCTCAAGATAAATTACACCATTTTTTGAAAGATTTTTTGATGCAAATTCCAAAATTTTCTCATAAAAATGTAAAGGTTTGTTTTTGGGAGTAAATAGAGCAATATCTGGTTCATATTTAACATTTTTGCCTATCTGATTTGATTCATCTAAAGATATATAAGGTGGATTTGAAATAATTATATCATATTCTTTATCTGATTTAGAAATTGAATTGAGGTCAAGTTGAATTATTTTAACATTTGAGTTCAGGTTTTTTTTATTAATCTCACAGACTTTTAGAGCATTAGGTGATACATCCGACAGAGTAACATTCAAATATTTATTATTAATATCTATTGATATTCCTATACAACCTGATCCTGAACATAAATCAATTACATTTTTTTGATCTTTTATATCTATATTATCATTAATTAACCAATCAACAAGCTCCTCTGTTTCAGGTCTAGGGATTAGCACATTTTCATCTATATAAAAGTCTATACCATAAAAGTTTTTTTTATTAATTAGATAGTCAATAGGGTAATCCTCAATTATCATATTGATACTTTCAAGTAAGGTATTCTTTGATTTTGAGGATAAATTAAAAGTAGGGTCTAAAGCAATTTTAATTGGATCTATATCACATAGCTCCTTTAAAATAATTTTATAAATAAAATCACATTCATCAATTGAAAGGTCTAATTTTTCTCTGTAAACACTTCTCATTTCAATAATATTCATACTAAGGTTTTTATCATCCATACAGGACATGCGTTGTGACCAGTATTGCCTAGCGGTTCATCTATATATTTGAATCCTTTCTTTAAATATAATTTTTGTGCTTTAATCATGTTTGGCATAGTCTCTATGTAGCATTTTTTAAAATTAGATTTAATCGCAAAATCTAAACAGAGCTCAATCATCTTATCACCAATCCCCCTACCTCTTAAAGATTTATGAAAATACATTTTTTGAAGCTCACAGATATCAGGGTCACCATCCTTTAGAGGATTAATACCTGCACCTCCTAATATTTCATCATTTTCTCTAACTACAAAATATCTTGATCTATTTGAATTATAGGAGTCATACATGTTGTCAATCTCAGGATCTTCATAAGCAGAACCAATTTTAGGTATATTCATCTCAATTAGAACTTCCCTCAATATAATTGCTAATTGTTTGTTATCAGATTCATTTATTGGTCTAATAAGCATAGTTGAGCTTTTTGACTTAAATTTACAATTCTAATTTTATTACATAGTTAAGTGGATGATATTAAATTCATGAAGAGATGCATAGACCTTGCATCAAAAGGTATAGGATACACCTATCCTAACCCATTAGTTGGCTCTGTAATAGTCCATAATAATAAAATAATCGGAGAAGGTTATCATGCGAAATATGGAGAAAGTCATGCAGAAGTAAATGCCATAAACAGTGTTGGCAATAAAGAATTATTAAAAGAATCAACTTTATATGTTAATCTTGAACCATGTAATCATCATGGTAAGACTCCACCATGTACAGAAGCAATAATAAATAACAATATTAAAAGAATAGTTATTGGCTCTAAAGACCCCAATAGATTAGTTGATGGGAGTGGAATAGATAAACTTAAGTCAAATGGATGTGATGTAGTTGTAGGAGTAATGGAAGTAGAATGTTCTAATCTTAATAAAAGATTTTTTAAATATCACAAACATAAAAGACCTTATATAATTTTAAAGTGGGCTGAGTCTAAGGATGGTTTTATTAGCCCTCTAAAAACTAATCAGTCGCTAAGAAAAGTCAATTGGATTTCGGGAGAAAAGTCAAAAAAACTAACTCACAAATGGCGAAGTGAAGAACATTCAATTTTGGTAGGAGTACAAACTATAATTGATGATGATCCATTACTAACTACCAGATTTGTTGATGGAAAGAATCCAATTAGGTTTGTATTAGATCCAAATTCTAGAATTCCACTTGATTCCAAAGTTTTATCAGAGGTTTCTAAAACAATAATATTATCTAAGAAAGAAAACAATCTTATCCCTAATTATACAAAATCTTCAAATTTTGAGAATATTCAATTAATTATAAAGTCACTTTATGATATGAAAATTCAATCAGTATTGATTGAAGGTGGAACAAAAACAATAAATCATTTTCTTAATAATGATTCATGGGATTCAATTAGAGTATTTAAATCAAATAAAAATATTAAAGATGGGATTAAAAGTCCTAATGTAGACTTTTCAAAATTTTTAAAAAGTGATATAGGAGATGATATTCTATATGAGATTAATAGGTAGATAGATTAAAATAAGTTACTTATAATTTTTGGACATCTTACAGGTTTCATAGTGTCAGAATTTAAAAAAGCAAGTAATGTTCTTCCCTCTGTTGTTTTTTCTCCTTTACTATTAAAAATTTCATATGAAAATTCAATTGATGATGTAGGTTTTTTGGAACAATGAACTTCAACTATAAAAGAATCTCCAAAAGCAAGTGGTTTTAGGAACTTTAATTCACAATTAACTACTGGAAGTATAATTTTATTTCTCTCGATATCCTGATATGGCATTTTTAGTTTTTCAAGCCACTCAATTCTTGCTAATTCAAAAAATTTTAAATAATTGCTGTGATGAACAATACCCATTTGATCAGTTTCATGATATCTAACTTTAATTTTATCGGTTGTGTAATTCATTTTGTTTGATTTATGAAGGAATTTAGATTTTTTCCTACAAATTTATCTAGAGTGATTTTAAATAAAAAAAAATTAATAATCAATAGTAATCTTTATTTTTTTTTGATTTTTTTTAACTAATATTTGTAATCAACCTAAAACATTATATCATAAATATATTCAATTAATATCTAGCCAAGAAAAAATGAGTCAAACACCTTCTGTAGTATGGAACAATTGTTTATCCTTTATCAAGGATAATATCCAGCCTCAGGCATATAAAACATGGTTTGAACCTATTATTCCTGTTAAGCTTACTGATGATGTTCTAAGCATACAGGTTCCAAGTAAATTTTTCTACGAGTGGCTAGAAGAGCATTATGTAAAAATTTTACGTTTAGCTCTTACAAAAGAGTTAGGGTCTGAAGCAAGACTTGTTTACATTATCAAGATGGAAAATACTTTTGGCAATAAAATGCCATTTACTGAAAAAATACCAAGTTCATCCAGCAGTAGTATAAAGTCTCAGTCAATTGAATCTCCATTTAGTTCATTTGCTTCAGAACTTAAGAATCCTTTTGTAATACCAGGAATTAGAAATTTACAAATTGAATCACAACTTAACCCAAATTATACTTTTGAAAACTTTTTAGAAGGTGATTCAAACAGACTAGCTAGATCAGCAGGCATCGCAGTATCAAATAAACCAGGTGGAACATCATTTAATCCATTATTAATTTATGGTGGTGTAGGTTTAGGTAAGACTCACCTTGCTCATGCAATCGGAGTAGATGTTAAACAAAAATATCCAGATAAAACCGTATTATATATTTCTGCTGAAAAATTTACTCAACAATATGTTGATTCAGTGAAGAAGAACACTAGAAATGATTTTATTCATTTTTATCAAGTTATTGATATCTTAATTGTTGACGATGTTCAATTTTTATCAGGAAAATCCGGTACACAAGATGTCTTCTTCCATATATTTAATCATCTTCATCAAAATGGAAAGCAAGTTATTCTAACTTCTGATAAAGCTCCTATTGATATGCAAGATATTGAGCAAAGACTTTTATCTAGATTTAAGTGGGGACTCTCAGCAGAATTACAAAATCCAAACTATGAAACTAGAGTTTCTATTCTAAAAAACAAACTTTATAGAGATGGTGTTGAAATTCAAGACGATGTTATTGAATTTGTTGCAAAAAACATCAACTCAAATGTAAGAGAGCTTGAGGGTGCAATTATTTCATTGATTGCCCAGTCTTCATTTAATAAAGCTGAAATTACTGTTGAATTAGCAAAAGAAGTAATCAATAAATTTGTTAAAAATAACAGAAGAGAAGTATCCATTGACTATATCCAAAAAGTTGTCTCTGATTACTTCCAAATGGATATTCAGACACTTCAATCTAAGACAAGAAAAAGGCATATTGTTCAAGCTAGGCAAATTGCAATGTATTTTGCAAAAAAATTCACAAAAGCATCTCTGGCTAGCATAGGCTCACAAATTGGCAGGAGAGATCATGCTACAGTACTTCATGCCTGTAAAACAGTTGATAACCTTAGCTTCACTGACAAACAGTTTAGAAAATATGTTGAAGATTTAAATCAGAAGCTTTCTAATTAGTTTATCTATAGATTCCTCTACTATTTAACCATCTAGTATATACTCTTTTATTTCTGTTGTGCTCTGATAAATTTCTTGCAAAAAGGTGATAACCTCTATTGTAAGGATCTGCGACAAAAAAAATATAATTATGTTTCTCATAATCAAGAACCGCATCAATAGCTGAAATATCTGGCATAGCAATTGGACCTGGAGGAAGTCCATTAATTCTATAGGTATTATATCGAGAATTTAAACGTAAATCACGATAAAGGACTCTCCTAATTATCGTATCAAAATTTTTATAATAGTCCTTTATAGAATATATAACAGTTGGGTCAGCCTGAAGCCTCATTCTTTTTTTTAATCTATTAATATAGACTCCTGCTATAGTTGGTCGTTCGTCAACTTTAATACTTTCTTTTTGAACAATAGATGCTAATGAAATAACTTCAAGTTTACTCAATCCAAGTTGTTCTGCCTTTTTAGTCCTCTGCTGATTCCAAAATTTATTGTATTCGGTTAACATTTTGTCTCTAAAATCTTCTGGCTTGACATTCCAATACACTTCATAGGAGTTTGGTATGAACATCGATAGAACATTATCATTATTAAAGCTATTTAAACTTAAAAAATTTTTATCCTTGAATGCTCTAACCAATGAAGCACTATCCTCATATATTTGCTTTGATACTCTTCCCGCCAGGTTCTCAATTCTTTCCTGATTATTAAATATGACATTAACTGGTGTATTATTAAATTTCAATGAGTTAACAATATCATTATTCCCTATATCCTTCGATATTTTATACCTTCCTGTCTTTTGATTTTCAAGGTAATCTAACTTTTCAGCAGCTTTATAAAATGTTTTTTCTGATTTGATATATTTGGAAATTGAATCTCTAAAAGCTAAACTATCATCTTCCATTACATATAGAAAAATACTTTCATCTTCGAAAGAAGTATTTGGCTTGTAAAACTTATTGTAATAGTCAATAATGAATACTAATGAAAGGATTGAAACAGGTATTATTACTTTTAAATACTTCATTTTTTTATAATTTTTTGATAAAGCAGTTCATCACAGAACATGTTATTGTAATATATCCAATCTTTTTTTAAGCCAACTTTCTTGTATGATTTTTTTTCAAAAAGAGATATACTCTCACTATTATTAGATGAAATATTTGCATAGAGTTGATGAATTGGAACGTGTTTAATTAAATATTCCTCAATTAACTCCAGAGATTTTGAAGCTATGCCTTTCATTCGGTGTTTTTCAAAAATAATAATTCCAACCCCTACTCTTCTATTTATAAAGTCATAGTCAAAAAGATCTATAAAACCTAAAGCGTTATTTTCATGACTTATTACTAGTCTTAATTGTTTATGTTCAATAATATCTAAATGTGAATTTTGTATAAATTTTTTGAGAGTATGCTTTGAAAAAGGAGATGAATTATTAGAATAAATCCAGAGAGATTCGTCATTTTCTGTTTCATACACTATATCTAAATCATCAGGTTCAAGGGCTCTAAGCTTTAAATTCATTATTCTCTAGTTAAACAATAGTTAAAATATAATTATTAAATATTTAATATCTTATTTTTACTAAAAAAAATGAAGCTGTATCTCAAAATTTTAGGTATTTCTACTCTATGTTCTATTATCACTTTGCTATTATTTAGAACAATCAATGATGAGGAAAAAATTGATTATCAAACTAAATTGATAAGTGATTCTATCTCTGAATTCTCAATTAATAATACGGTACAAAGAAATCTTGGCAAATCAACACTTCCAGACTTAACTTTTGCTGCAAGTAAAACAATTGATGCAGTAGTACACGTAAAAAATACAAGCATAGTTGAAGAGAGTGATAGCTGGGCTTTACAATTTTTTTATGGTGATGATTCTAAAAAAAAGGTAGGCACAGGTTCAGGGGTAATCATATCACCTGATGGTCACATAATTACTAACTATCACGTAATCGAAAATTCATCTGAAGTAATCGTGACAACAAACGACAACAAAGAGTATGAGGCAGAAATAATTGGATTCGATGAAGTCACAGATATAGCAGTACTTAAAATTAAATCTGATATTAACCTTGATTATATTTTCTTTGGAGATTCAGACTCTACTTTAATCGGAGAATGGGTTCTTGCAGTTGGAAATCCTTATAATTTAAATTCAACAGTTACAGCAGGTATAGTAAGTTCTAAATCTAGAGACCTAAATGAGTATGATCAAAAGAATCAGTCATTTATTCAAACTGATGCTGCGGTCAATTTTGGAAATAGTGGTGGTGCTTTAGTTAACATTCAAGGAGAATTAATTGGAATAAATACACTTATTCAATCAATGACCGGAGGATATGTTGGATATTCTTTTGCTGTTCCCAGTAACACAGTGAGAAAAATATTTGAAGATATTATAGAATATGGAGATGTTCAAAAAGGACTTTTAGGAGTAAGAGGTGTAGCCTTAAAATCTTCATATTCCAGACAATTAAATATAGATGAAACTGAGGGTTTCTATATTGATGAAATCGAAGAAGGGTTTGGAGCTGATACTGCTGGTCTAACTAGAGGTGATATAATCAAATCGATTGATGGTTTTAAAATCAATAGATTCTCTGATCTATCAGGATACCTATCGTCAAAAAGACCTGGTGATAAAGTTGAAGTTAATTTTGTAAGAGAAGGAAGATTAAAAACAGCTATTGTAACTTTGAAAAAAAGCTCAAATTAATGAGAATTGATGTTCTAACTCTATTTCCTGACATCTTTGACAACCTTAATTCCTTCTCAATTATAAAAAAAGCAATTGATTCGAAGAAGGTTAAAATTAAGTCACATAATCTAAGAGAGTTTGCAGAAAATTCAAGAAAAGTAGATGATTATCCTTATGGGGGGGGCTCCAGGAATGGTAATAAAAATTGAACCAATTGATAATTGCATTGAATTTCTAAAAAAGAAGAATAATTATGATGAGATAATTTATCTAACTCCTGACGGAGACCTTCTAAATCAAAAAACATCAAACTACTTATCAACATTAAAAAATATTATTATAATCTGCGGTCATTACAAAGGAATTGATCATAGAGTTAGAGAATACCTTGTTACTAAAGAAATATCGATTGGTGATTTTGTTGTATCTGGAGGAGAACTCCCTGCAGCTGTTTTATGTGACTCTATAGTTAGACTTCTTCCCGGAATCATTGGTGATGAATCATCTGCTTTGTCTGACACTTTTCAAGATAACGTATTATCACCACCAATATATACAAGGCCAGATGTATATAAAGGCATGCAAGTCCCTAAGGTTCTTCTATCAGGTAATGAAAAAGAGATTCAAAAATGGAATGATGAAAAATCAATCGAAAGAACAAAATTACTTAGGCCAAATCTTTTTGATAATGATTAAAAAAGGTTTATTTTTGCGCGTGTTTGAAATTAATCAAACTTTATAAAATAAACTTCAATGGAATCTGTAGTAAATTTAGTTCAAGAGAAACTTATCACTAAAAATGAATTTCCAGCTTTTTCATCTGGTGATACTATAACAGTATATTATGAAATTAGAGAAGGTGATAAAGTTAGAACCCAATCCTTCAAAGGTGTAGTCATTCAAATTAAAGGAAGAGGAGAATCTAAAACATTTACAATCAGAAAAATGTCTGGTACGGTTGGAGTTGAGAGAATTTTCCCATTAAATATGCCTGCTTTAAATAAAATTGAAGTCAATAAGAAAGGTAAAGTTAAACAATCAAGAATTTACTACTTTAGAGAACTTAGAGGAAAGAAAGCAAGGATTAAAGAAGTATAAATCTTATGTCAAAAATTAAAGTAGCCAATCCCATAGTCGAAATAGATGGTGATGAAATGGCTAGAATTATCTGGAAATTTATTAAAGAGAAGTTGATCTTAGATTACATAGATCTTGATGTTGTTTATTATGATCTTGGTATAGAGTCTAGAGACAAGACAGACGATCAAATCACTGTTGATGCTGCTAATGCTATAAAGAAATATAATGTTGGTATTAAGTGTGCAACCATTACTCCAGATGAACAAAGAGTAGAAGAATTTTCTCTTAGCAGGATGTATAAATCTCCTAATGGTACTATTAGAAACATAGTTGGAGGAACTGTTTTTAGAGAACCTATAATATGTAGATCAATACCAAGATATGTTCAAGGATGGTCAAGGCCAATATGTATTGGGAGACACGCATTTGGTGATCAATACAGAGCTACAGATGTAACTACTCATGGACCAGGTAAGCTTGAGATGAAGTTTACACCATCAGATGGTTCAGAATCTAAAACTTGGGAAGTATATAATTTCGAAGAAGATGGCATTGCAATGTCAATGTATAATATTGATTCTTCAATATATGGATTTGCAAGATCTTGTATGAATATGGCTTTGACAAAAAGATGGCCTCTTTATCTTTCTACAAAGAATACAATATTAAAAGCATATGATGGAAGGTTTAAAGATATTTTTCAGGAAGTTTTTGAAAATGAGTTTAAAGAGAAGTTTGAAAAAGAAAATATAACATACGAACACAGGCTAATTGATGATATGGTTGCAGCTGCAATCAAATGGAAGGGTGGATTTGTATGGGCATGTAAGAACTATGATGGAGATGTTCAATCTGATGTAGTAGCTCAAGGATTTGGTTCACTCGGACTTATGACATCTACTCTAGTAACACCAGATGGAAAAACTCTAGAAGCTGAAGCAGCCCACGGAACTGTAACAAGACATTTTAGAAGACATCAAAAAGGTGAAGAAACTTCTACTAATCCAATTGCATCAATTTTTGCTTGGACAAGAGGTTTGATGCATAGAGGAAAACTTGACAATAATAATGAATTGATTAAATTCTGTAAAGCTTTAGAAGAAGTTTGTATAGAAACTGTAGAAGACGGAAAAATGACAAAGGATTTAGCTTTACTTGTATTTAGAGATGATCTTGTAGACTCAAATTTTCTAACTACACAGCAGTTTTTAGCCGAACTTAAGAAGAATTTAGACTTAAAATTAAATTCAAAAGAGTAATGAGTTTTTATAAGGTAACAGAACAAGAATCAAATCATAAAGATTTAGAAAAACAATCTGTAAGTGAACTTGTCAATGCTATGCATGAGGAGGATAACAATGCTCTTAAAGCCATAAATAAAGTACTTCCTAATATCACTAACTTAATTGAGAATTTAGCCCCTAAAATAAAAGAGGGTGGTAGACTATTCTATATAGGAGCTGGTACTAGTGGAAGACTAGGTGTTTTGGATGCATCAGAATGTCCTCCGACCTTTGGAACACCACCTGAAAAAGTTGTTGGCCTTGTAGCGGGAGGTATACCTGCACTATATAGTTCAATAGAAATTGCTGAAGATGATTTAAATCAAGCATGGAAAGATCTCTCCGATCATAATATCAACAAAAATGACTTTGTTATTGGAATTGCAGCATCGGGAACTACACCTTATGTTGTTGGTGGTTTAAAAGCCTGTCAAGAAAATAATATTTCAACAGGATGTATTGTATGTAATGAGAATTCTCCATTATCAAAATATGCAGATTATAAAATTGAAGTAATAGTTGGTCCTGAGTTCTTAACTGGAAGCTCGAGACTTAAAGCAGGAACTGCTCAAAAGCTTATCTTAAATATGATTTCTACAATTTCAATGATCCTTGACGGACATGTAAGAGGGAATAAGATGATTGATATGCAAATGAGTAATGCTAAACTTAATAAACGCGCTAGAAGAATACTTATGGAAGAGTTAGGAGTTGATGAGCAAAAAGCTGATGAACTTATTATAAAGCATAAAAGTATCCGATCTGCCATAGATAATTATTCAAATGAATAAATACTTAAGAAAGGGCTTTATTCAAGTTTTTATTGGAATATCTTTATGCTTTATCGCACCAGTAACAGTTTCACAAGCATTTAATAATCAAGACCACCCATTCTTTTTAGTTGTATTAATTATAGGTGCAATACTTCTAGTATTAGCTATTTTTTACGGATATAGAGGAATTAATAATATATTAAATGGAACACTTGGACCTAAGAATAAATTAAATTGATTTATTTTTGAACTAGATTTTTAAATATGATTAGTATAATTTTTCCAGATAAGTCTGTAAAACAGTTTGATAAAGGTGTTAAAGTTATTGACGTAGCTAAAAGTATCAGTGAAGGTCTAGCAAGAAAAGTTATTTCAGCATCCTTTAATGATCAAATTCTTGAACTTGAATCCGAGTTAAGTAAAGATGGGAATATTAAACTATATACATGGGATGATAACGAAGGAAAACAGGCATTTTGGCATTCTTCAGCTCATATATTAGCTCAAACTATTAAATTTTTCTATCCAGAATCTAAATTAACTATTGGACCCTCAATTGAAAATGGGTTTTATTATGATGTTGATTTTGGTGATGAAAGTATTTCAGAAAAAGATTTTCAAAAACTTGAATCTAAATTTCTTGAGTTTTCACGAAATGATTTCAAATTTAGCATGAAAAGCATGTCAAAAGATGATGCTTTAGATTTTTACAAAAAAGAAAAAAATGAATATAAGATTGAGCTAATTGAATCTCTAGATGATGGAACTATTACTTTTTGTGATCATTCAGACTTTAGTGATTTATGTAAAGGAGGCCATATCCCATCAACTGGAATTGTTAAAGCTGTAAAACTTTTAAATATTGCAGGCGCATATTGGAGGGGTGATGAAAAAAACAATCAATTAACAAGGATTTATGGTATTTCATTTCCAAAGCAAAAATTACTCACTGAATATCTTGAGCTAGTTGAAAAAGCAAAGGAAAGAGATCATAGAAAAATTGGTAAAGAGCTCGAGCTCTTTACGTTCTCAAGTAGAGTTGGACATGGTCTTCCCCTATGGCTTCCAAATGGAACAGAATTAAGAGATAGACTACAAGACTTCCTTGAAGACGCTCAAAAAAGAGCTGGATATAAAAAAGTTATGTCATCTCATATTGGAGCTAAAGAATTGTATGAAACATCTGGACATTATGAAAAATACGGTGCTGATAGTTTCCAACCAATTTCTACTCCAAATGATTCTGAAACCTTTATTTTAAGACCCATGAATTGTCCTCACCACTGTGAGATATATAATGCAAAACCATATAGTTACAAAGATCTTCCATTAAGATTAGCCGAGTTTGGGACAGTCTACAGGTATGAACAAAGTGGAGAATTGCATGGTCTAAGTAGAGTTAGAGGATTTACAGTTGATGATGCCCACATATTTTGTACCCCAGAACAAGTAGACTCTGAGTTTAATAATACTATTGACTTAGTTCTTTATGTTTTTAATTCACTTGGGTTTAACGATTTTTCTGCACAAGTATCATTAAGAGATCCTGATACCCCTGAAAAATATATTGGTTCTGATAAAAATTGGGAAATATCTGAGCAGGCCATTCTTAATTCTGCTAAAGAAAAAGGTCTTGAATATAATGTTGAATATGGAGAAGCTGCATTTTACGGTCCGAAACTTGACTTTATGGTCAAAGATGCACTTGGTAGAAGTTGGCAACTTGGTACAATTCAAGTTGACTATAACCTTCCAGAAAGGTTCGATCTAACTTATAAAGGAAGTAATAATGAAGACTTAAGACCTGTAATGATTCATAGAGCCCCATTTGGAAGTATGGAAAGATTCGTTGCAATTTTAATCGAGCATACTGCTGGTGTTTTCCCATTATGGCTAACAACTATTCAAGTAGAAATTCTGATTGTTGGAGAGAACTTTAAAAATTATGGTCAAAAAGTTTTAAATATCTTAGAAAATCACGAAATTCGCGCGCACTTAGATGATAGAAATGAGACTGTTGGAAAAAAAATTAGAGAATCTGAAATGAAAAAGATACCTTTTATGGTTGTTGTAGGTGAAAATGAAGTTAAAAATAATTCAGTTTCAATAAGAAGACATCATGGTGATGATTTAGGTGAAATGAAAGTTGAAGAATTCGTGGATATTGTTAAGAAAGAGGTTTCTGAATGTATTCCGAAGTTTAATATTAATTAAAAATAGTTGTTATAGCAATAAGAAGAAGAAGATCGAATAGGAGATTCCGAAGAGAAATAAAAGAAGATCCTCATAAAATCAATACTAAGATAACTGCTCATGAGGTTAGATTAGTTGGTGATAATGTAGATGTTGGAGTTTATTCTACTAATGAGGCTTTAAGGTTGGCGAGAAATTTAGAATTAGATTTAGTTGAAATTTCTCCAAAAGCATCTCCACCTGTATGTAAAATATTAGAATATAAAAAATTCTTGTATGAACAGAAAAAGAGAGACAAAGCTCTAAAATCGAAGGCAACTAAAATTGTTGTCAAAGAAATAAGGTTTGGGCCTCAAACAGATGAACATGATTATCAGTTCAAGAAAAAGCATGCAGAGAAATTTTTAAATGAAGGTGCAAAATTAAAAGCTTTCGTTTTTTTTAAAGGAAGATCGATAATATTTAAAGAACAAGGTCAAATACTGCTATTAAGATTAGCACAAGACCTAGAAGATATTGGAAAGGTTGAACAAATGCCACAATTAGAAGGAAAAAGGATGATAATGTTCATAATACCAAAAAAGAATTAAATTAGGGAACTATGCCAAAAATGAAAACAAAATCCAGTGCCAAAAAAAGGTTTAAAGTTACTGGTTCAGGTAAAATCAAGAGAAAACACGCCTTTAAAAATCATATTTTGACTAAAAAGTCAAAAAAAAGAAAACTAAGGCTAACTCACTTTGGGCTTGTTCATGAAAGTGATGAGAACAGTATTAAAAGACAATTAAGATTAAAATAAATTTACAGTAATGCCAAGATCAGTAAACTCAGTTGCCTCTAGAGCAAGAAGAAAGAAAATTTTAAAACAAGCGAAAGGATACTTCGGTAGAAGGAAGAATGTTTGGACAGTAGCAAAAAATGCTGTTGAAAAAGCTCTTGTATATGCATACAGAGATAGAAAAACAAAGAAGCGAAACTTTAGATCCTTGTGGGTAATGAGAATTAATGCTGCTGCACATCAACATGGCCTTTCATATAGTGAGTTTATTTATAAGCTTAAATCCAATAATATTTCTCTTAATAGAAAAGTATTAGCTGACTTAGCAATGAATAATCCTAATGCATTTGAAGCTATAGTTAAGGCTCTAAAATAACTCCCCCTATCCTACTTCAACTATTCTATTTTTTTAGGTCAATAAGAAAGAGATTTAAAAGAAATGATTAGTGTCTTTTAACAAATCCTTGTGTTTTAGTCTAATTATTATAAAATATATTTGCGCAACCAAACAAATTATAATGAATAAAGTCTATTTATTTCTGCTATTAACATCTTTTTCTTTGTTCTCTCAACAAAATAGTGGAGGGAATTTCCAAGGTTATGCTAACATGAATTTTAAAGTTTCAGGGCTAGTCATTGACTCAGAGACTTCAGAGCCACTTGAATATGCTACAATTTCATTAAAAGCTAAAAATAATCCTGATAAAGTATTTGGAGGCATAACTGACAAATACGGTAAGTTCTCAGTCGATGTTAATCCAGGAATGTATGACCTAACAATAGATTATATTTCATTTATTTCTTACTCTAACCAAAATCTTTCGGTAAGAGGAAATACCGATATTGGAAATATCCCCCTAGATCTTGATGTCTCTGTACTTGATGAGGTTGAAGTTAGAGCTGAAAGAACACAAGTTGAAATTAGACTTGATAAAAAGATTTATAATGTTGGACAAGACATAACTGTCAAGGGAGGTAATGTATCTGATGTTCTTGCCAATATACCTTCAATTGATGTAGATTTTGATGGTAATATTTCACTGAGAGGAAACAGTAATGTAAGGATTCTAATTAATGGAAAGCCATCTGGTCTAGTTGGTCTATCTGGACCTCAAGGCTTAAGATCACTTCCTTCTGAGTCCATTGAAAAAGTTGAGGTCGTAACATCACCATCTGCAAGATATTCTGCCGAAGGAACTGCTGGTATTTTAAACATTATTCTTAAGAAACAAAATCTTCTTGGCTTTAATGGAAACTTTAATGTCAATTTAGGTATCCCCAAGAATGAAGGTATAAACGGAACTTTGAATGTAAGAAATGAGAAATTAAATTTATTTGGAACTGTTAACCTAAGTAACTCTGAAAATTCAGGTACTTTTTTTTCAGAAACTAATTATACAAGACAAGATTTAACTATTGAAGAGACAAATGATTCTGATTATGAGAATAAAAATATTTTTTTCAATTTAGGAAGTGAATACTATTTTGATGATAACACTTCCCTAACAATAAGTGGTTTTTACAAGAAAGGTGATGACTCTAGTTTTCTTACCAATCTTGTAAATGATATATCTAGAGGGTCTATATCCTCAACAAACAATAGATTAAGAGATGAAACTGAGATGGATGAATCTTTTGAATACGCTTTAGACTTCTATAAAGATTATGATAGAGATGGACAAACACTTAGTGCAAGAATATCATATGAAGAAAGTGAAGATGATGGACTTGAAGACATTGAAGACTTTTCTACCTTTCCTTTAATTTCAGAATCAATTTTTGAGAAAGTATCAAATATTGATTTTCAAAAAAGATTACTAGGTCAAGTTGATTTCATCTATCCAATAGATAAAGACACTGAATTTGAATTTGGGTATAGAGGTAATTTTTTAGAGAGAGAAACTGATTATGATGTCTCTTTTTTAAGTGGTAGTAACTTCGTCTCAGATCCTGGGCTATCAAATATTTTTAATTACAAAGAGTCTGTAAACTCAGTTTACACTCAATTTGGTAAAAAATTCGATAAATTATCTGCACTATTTGGATTAAGATATGAAAATTCACGACAGGAAATAGATCAAAGGACAACGAATCAATTTGAAATAAAAAAATATTCTGATCTTTTTCCAACTTTAAATCTTGCTTATGAGTTTTCAGAACAAGAGTCTTTAACATTTGGATATAGCAAGAGAGTAAGAAGACCAAGAGGATGGAATATTAATCCATTTCCAAGAAGGAATTCTGTCACAAGTTTTAGAAGAGGTAATCCCTTCTTAGATCCAACTTTTACAACAGCACTAGAGGTTGACTACCTTAAGAGGTTTGATAAATTTACTTTAAATACATCTATCTTCTATAGACAATCGGATGGAAATATTGAAAGCATAACTGAAGAGACAGGCGAAATAGTTGATCTTATTATTGGAAGTGATCCAAATACTCCTCTACTTCAAGTTCCTGTTTTAGAATCATATCCAATAAATTTATCCACTAACAAGCGTATTGGATCAGAGTTAAGTTTAACGTATACACCTTCAAGAAGTGTTAGATTGAATGCAAGTTTTACAATTAATTCTAGCTCAATTAGAGGTCAATATGAAGATCAAAATTTTGATTCAGATGACACTAATTGGAGTACGAGATTTAATGGTTTCATTAGGTTGCCTAAAAATTATAGTCTTCAATTCTTTGGATTTGTTCGTGGACCAAGTGAAAGTGCTTTTTCAACTAGAGAAGCATTTGGATTTGTAACAGGAGCAATTCAAAAATCAATATTAGACAAAAAAGGAACCCTATCACTCAAATTCAGTGATTTGTTTAATACAAGCCAATGGAAGTATGAGTCATTTAGAGATTCATTCTATAGAAAAGGTGAAGGGAGATGGAGAGAGCCGACTTATGTTCTAACTTTTAGCTACATATTCAATGATAATAAATATAAGCAAAGGAGAAAAAATATTAGAAGAGATCGTGGAGACTCTGATCAAGGAGGAGGCGATGAACCTATATTTAATAATTAAGATTTAAGCTTTTTTGTTATAAACTCTTTTATTCTTTGGAACACATAAGATGAAGCCCAATATGGTGCTACTAGTGCTAAGAAAATCATAAGCCAAAAACCCAATGTAAATATTGCTAAAAAGGCTAAAAATCCGAGGTATTGTTGAAACTCCATATATTTGTAAATGCTTAACAAAAGTAATTTTTTTTAAGTAAATTACAAAGATGAAGGACTATAGAATTGAAAAAGATACATTAGGAGAAGTAAAAGTTGCACAAAACTCTCTCTGGGGAGCTCAAACCGAAAGATCTAGAAATAATTTTAAAATTGGCAATCCATCTTCAATGCCAATTGAAATTATTCATGCATATTCAATTTTAAAGAAATCTGCAGCTCAAACAAATTATAGTCTAAGGGCTTTATCAAAAGATAAGTGTGAGCTTATTGTGAGTGTTTGTGACGAAATATTAGATAATAAGCATAATGATCAGTTTCCACTAGTAATATGGCAGACTGGATCTGGTACGCAAACTAATATGAATGTGAATGAAGTTATTTCAAATCGAGCACACATAATTGAAGGTAAAGAACTTGGTAAATCTGATAAAACATTATCTCCAAATGATGATGTTAACCTTTCTCAGTCTTCAAATGATACTTTCCCAACAGCAATTAATATTGCTGCTATGAAAATCATTACCGAAAGTACCATTCCAAATATTAAAAATCTTAGAGATAGCCTAGATAAAAAATCAAAAGAATTTAAAGATATAGTAAAGATTGGTAGAACTCATTTAATGGATGCAACTCCCATAACTCTAGGTCAGGAATTTTCTGGGTATGTATCTCAAATTGATCATGGGATTAAATCATTGCAAAACTCTCTTGATCATCTAAGTGAACTTCCACTTGGAGGAACTGCAGTTGGAACTGGACTGAATTCTCCAAAAGGATATTCGAAAAAAGTCATTGAACATATTTCAAAAAATTCAGGCCTTTCGTTTAAAGAATCTCCAAATAAATTTGAGGGAATTGCATCTCATGATTGTATAGTAGAAGTTCATGGTGCTTTAAAAACTTTAGCTGCATCAATTTATAAGATTTCAAATGATATAAGACTTATGGGATCTGGTCCTAGATCAGGTATTGGTGAACTCATCCTTCCAGCTAATGAACCAGGGAGTTCAATTATGCCAGGTAAAGTTAACCCAACTCAGTGTGAAGCAATCTCAATGGTATGTGCTCAGATATTTGGAAATGATGTAGCAGTAAGTTTTGCTGGAGCTAATGGACACTTTGAGTTAAATGTATTTAAACCACTTTTTGCATATAATATAATCGAATCTTCAAAGATACTTGGAGATGCATCGTTAAGTTTTGCCGTCAACTGTATTAGTGGTCTAAAGCCTAACAATAAAAGAATTAAGAAATTTCTTGATGATTCATTGATGTTAGTAACAGCTCTTAATTCAAAGATTGGCTATTACAAGGCTGCAGATATTGCAAATAAAGCGTACAAAGAAGACATTACATTAAAAGAGGCAGCGTTAACTTTAAATTATTTATCAGAAAAAGAATTTGATGAATATGTCAATCCAAATAGAATGACAAACAATGAAGGTTGAAATAGTTCCATTTCAAGATAAATATTCTCATTACTTCTATGATCTTAATTATGATTGGCTTAATGAATATTTTTATGTTGAAGAATATGATGAGAAAGTATTAAAAAATTGTAAGGAAGAAATCATTGATAAAGGTGGCTATATATTTTTTGCAATTTTTAAATCAGAAGTTGTTGGTACAATGGCTTTAATTCCAAGAGAAGAAGGAATTTACGAATTAAATAAAATGGCTGTTAAAAAAGAGCTTAGAGGTAATGGTATTGGACATCAACTAATTCAATATACTATTGATTTTGCAAAAAATAATGAATATAAATCTGTTATACTATATTCAAATACCGTACTAGAAAACTCCATACATCTTTATAATAAATTTGGTTTTAAAAAGATAGATAATCCTGATGCTCCATATAAAAGAAGCGATATCAAAATGGAGTATATATTATCTAACTCTTGAGAATAACTTCTCTTTCCAATTAGTCCATGAATACTTTCTAGCAAATATTGTAATTAGAATTGGATAGACTACAAAAGGAGCTAGCCAATCAGATAATCCTAAGCTCGGTTCTGAAATATCTATTAAGATTGATTCAGTCTGAAAAACTGTCCAGTCAGCTGTTACCAGAAGAGCAGCAACTAAATTATTTGCAGCATGAAATCCAATAGCAAGTTCTAGTCCATCATCCATTAATGTCATGATACCCAAGACAAATCCTACTGTTATGTATAAAAATATAAATTCATATCCTAGAGCAGTTATTTCAGGATTAGCTAAATGAAGTGAACCGAAGACTACTGAAGTAAGGAATAGAGCCATAAATCTACTATTAAGCCAATGACCAAAACCTTGCATCAGATAACCTCTAAAGACTACTTCCTCTACAGTTGTTTGAATTGGGACAAATAATATTGCTATAACAGCTAGAATTAAAAATTCTTTTACCTTAAAGTTTAGTTCGTAGCTTTCAGGACTCAAAAAATATTCTAATAACACAAATGCGACAACAGTCGATCCCCACAACGTAAATGAATATATAACTCTTTTATAATCAATCTTTTTTCTACTTGATAGAATAGACATTAAAGGAAGGTCATGAAGTTTTTTAACAACAAGCCATATACCAGGTACTACAGCAACAAATGTTAGCAGTAATAAGAATAATCTCAAATTGGATTCAATACCCTTAAAGAGATCCATAGGGTCTGCATCTGGACTTGGAAGCTCAGTAGGTAAAAAAGGAATCATAGGTAATTGACCTATAACACTGAAAAATATTAAAATAAATGATCCTAGTATATAATACCAGAACCCTTTTAAATTATATGATTTATCCCACAAAAACATTTACTGAAAATTAGCTAAAATTATCATATAAATGAATGAAAAAAACATGTGGAAATATATTGTATGAATATTATATTTTATAAGTTTTCTACTATTATAGTATTTGAATAATCCAGATAGCAAGTAATATGAATAGAACATTGTAATTGGAATAAGCAAATAAAGGAATAACATTTGTTTAGTACCGGTCAAGATATTCTCTGCAATAAAATATAAAGAACCTAATGTCAAAATTAGATTAAGTGCATATATCCACCTTGAGGCTTTTTTCCCTAGAAGGACTACTAAATGATTCTTACCAACTTTTTTGTCTGAAGCGTGATCAGGGTATTGATTGATGAATAGAATATTTGTAGTTAAAAGTCCTATTGGAACACCAAGAAGTAGTAAATTATAAAACTCATTTGAATATAACAGAATTGTTTCATTTGCAATAGCAAAACCTGTACCAAGTGTCAATAATGGTCCAAATGATAGAAAAATTGAAAGTTCCCCTAGACCATATCTTGAGGATAATCTTATAGGTTTTGCTGTATAAAAATACCCAACTAAAACACCAACTAGAGCAATAATAGCAGAATAGTAGGCATTACTTGTAGATCCAGTATTTAAAAAACTCATATACAGTATACCGGCTGCAGTTGCTAAACCTAAAATAAACATAACATTTGCAAGACTTTTAGTACCCTTCAGGGTAATTAAACCTAATTCAACAGCTCTACTCCCTCCAGATAATTGTGCACCTTGAAGTATCGTTGAATCCATTCCAGCATTAAAATATTCCGTGTTAGCCTCATCAGTTCCATGTGTTACATCAAAATAGTCATTATAAAGATTCGAAAATAAGTGAAAAAATAAGATTCCGAATGTTGTTAGAGTCAACGAAATTGGACTAAATAAGCTATCTCCAATTCCTGCATAATAACATCCAACTGAAAAAACAGGAAATAATGAAGCTGAAGCAAAACCTACTCTAGTTATTGCTACACCTTTAATAATTTTTGTAATCCAATTAATTTTGATATTAACTTCTTCTTCAATTACTTCTGTTATGCCACAATATCCTGTTTGGGGATTATCCTTACCATCTGCAAAATTTGGAGTAATCTTAATCTTTGCAGCAAATTTAGAACCATCTTTTCTAATAAAATTAGTTTTGGTTATGTGCTCACCTGTTTCGTTAGCATCTTTTAACCAGCCAAGAACATTTTGAAGAACAATCTCTCCTGGAGAAAAAATTGACACTCTTTTAATGCCAACTAACTCATTGGAGGGGTACCCAAAGACTTTTTCAGCTCCCTCATTCATGTTTGTAATCAAACCTTCCATATCACAAATAATAACACTTTTCATATTTTTTTTTTTGAATGCTCAAATGTACATCCTGAGAGTCTAAAAGAAAAATTTTTTTATGTATTATTTATCAATTGTAAGAGTAGTTAGCTTCGCAAAAGAAATATCTCTTTTATTTTCATCTAGTATTGATATTTTCCAGAGTTGCATTGTCCTACCCATATGAATTGGAATAGCTTTTGCATAGATAAAACCTTCACTGATCCCCCTAACATGATTTATTGATAATTCAACTCCTCGAAGTATTTGGTTTTCTTTTTTTGAAAATATAGCAGCTGCAGAGCTCCCAACAGTTTCTGCTAATGCTGCAGTAGCCCCACCATGAAGGACACCAGCAGGTTGATGATGAGCTGGTGTTACTTCCATTTTAGCTTCTAAAAAATGTTCACCAACATCTGTAAAAATAATACCAAGGGTAGAAACTAGGGTGCCTTCGCATCGTTTATTTGCTTCATTAAGAATATAATTTTTGTCAAACAAAATTAATCTTCTTTAACTTCCTCAAAATCAACATCTTGAACATCATCTTTTGAATCTTTTTTAGATTCTGCAGTTGGGTTTTCAGCACCTGGTTGTGCAGAACCATCTGCTTGAGCTTTGTACATTTCTTCTGACGCATTCTTCCATGCTTCATTAATGGTGTTTAGAGCCTCATCTATTTTATCAAGATCCTTTGATTCATGTGCCTTTTTAAGATCTTCTAATGAAGATTCTATAGGTTTCTTTTTATCATCAGATAATTTATCTCCAAACTCTTTAAGTTGTTTCTCTGTTTGAAAAATCATTTGATCAGCACTGTTAAGCTTATCGACTTCTTCTTTTACTTTTTTATCAGCATCTGCATTAGCTTCAGCATCCTTCTTCATTTTTTCAATTTCTTCCTCTGTTAACCCTGAAGATGCCTCAATTCTTATGTCTTGTGATTTGTTAGTTGCTTTATCAAGAGCACTTACATTAATAATTCCATTTGCATCAATATCAAAAGTTACTTCAATTTGAGGAACACCTCTTGGAGATGGAGGAATACCATCTAAGTGAAAACGCCCAATAGTCTTATTATCTTTTGCCATTGGTCTTTCTCCTTGTAAAACATGAATTTCTACAGAAGGTTGATTATCAGCCGCAGTTGAAAAAACTTGAGATTTTTTAGTTGGGATTGTAGTATTTGACTCTATTAATTTTGTCATGACATTACCCATTGTTTCAATTCCAAGTGATAAAGGTGTAACATCTAAAAGTAATACATCCTCAACATCACCAGAAAGTACACCTCCCTGAATAGCAGCTCCTACTGCAACGACTTCATCAGGATTAACACCTTTTGATGGTTTCTTTCCAAATAAAGCTTCAACTTCTTTTTGAATAACTGGTATTCTGGTCGAACCTCCAACTAAAATTACCTCATCTATATCTTTTTTTGTTAAACCTGCATCCTTAAGAGCTTTCTTAACAGGTTCCATTGATCTTTTTACTAGATTATCCGATAACTGCTCAAATTTAGCCCTTGTTAGAGTAGTAACTAAATGTTTAGGTCCTGATGATGTCGCAGTTACATACGGAAGGTTTATTTCAGTCTGAGCTGATGATGATAGCTCAATTTTAGCTTTCTCGGCAGCTTCTTTCAATCTTTGAAGAGCCATTGAATCTTCTCTTAAATCAATTTGCTCGTTCTTTTTAAATTCTTCAGCTAAAAAGTCAATAATTACTTGATCAAAGTCATCACCACCAAGATGAGTATCACCATTAGTAGAAAGAACCTCAAATACTCCATCACCAAGCTCTAGAATTGAAATATCAAATGTTCCACCTCCTAAATCGTAAACAGCAATTTTTTTATCCTTACCCCCTTTATCCATTCCATAAGCTAATGCTGCAGCAGTTGGCTCATTAATTATTCTTTGAACTTTTAAACCAGAAATTTCTCCTGCCTCTTTCGTAGCCTGTCTTTGTGAATCATTAAAATATGCAGGTACTGTAACTACAGCTTCTGTTACAGTTTGGCCAAGATAATCCTCAGCAGTTTTCTTCATTTTTTGAAGAACCATAGCTGATAATTCTTGAGGAGTATATAATCTTCCATCAATATCTACTCTAGGAGTATCATTGTCTCCTTTGACTACTTTGTAGGCAACTGTTTTAACGTCATTAGATGATTCACTGAATTTATTACCCATAAACCTCTTTACAGAAGCAATAGTTTTTTCAGGGTTTGTTACAGCTTGTCTTTTAGCAGGATCCCCTACTTTAATTTCACCGTCTTCAACAAAAGCAATTACAGATGGTGTTGTTCTTTTTCCCTCAGCGTTAGGTATTACTACAGGTTCACTTCCCTCCATAACAGAGACACATGAATTTGTTGTTCCTAAATCTATTCCTATTATTTTACTCATAATTTTAATTTTATTTATAAATGACAACCTTTATGCCAATTTAAATTATGTGACATTATGTCATATTACTAATAACTTTATTTACACTATTTTTGCTAAAAACTAATTAATGACAAAGGAAATTAATCCAAGTAGAGTAACAATTAAAGTGCTTGAGCAGATGAAGAGCAAAGGTGAAAAGATATCCATGCTTACTGCCTATGATTTTAGTTTCGCAAAAATTATTGATGAGGCTGGGATAGATATTATTTTAGTTGGAGATTCTGCATCAAATGTAATGGCAGGCCATGAGACTACGCTTCCTATAACTTTAGATCAAATGATTTATCATGCAAGTTCTGTAATAAGAGCTGTGAAAAGAGCTTTAGTAGTTGTCGACCTCCCTTTTGGTACTTATCAGTCAGATTCTCAAGAAGCATTAAAATCAGCAATCAGAATAATGAAAGAGTCTGGAGCTCACGCTGTTAAATTAGAGGGAGGGTATCAAGCTAAAGACTCAATAGAAAGGATTATCCAAGCTGGAATTCCTGTAATGGGTCATTTAGGTCTAACTCCTCAATCTATATATAAGTTTGGAACATATGAAGTTAGAGCAAAAAATAAGCAAGAAGCAGATACATTATTAAATGATGCATTATTACTTGAAGAGATTGGCTGCTTCTCTGTTCTATTAGAAAAAATACCAAATACACTCTCAAAAAAAGTTTATTCAAAATTAACAGTTCCAATTATTGGAATTGGAGCAGGAAGTGATGTAGATGGTCAGGTTCTTGTATTACAAGATATGCTTGGTATGAATAAAGATTTTAGTCCAAGGTTCTTAAGAAGATATCTTGATATGAACACGTTAATTTGTGAAGCTGTAAAAAAATACTCCACTGATATTAAAAGTGGAGACTTTCCTAATAAAGAAGAGCAGTACTGATTTGAAACTAAAAGAATCTGAAATACTCTTTGAGGATAACCATTTAATAATCATCAACAAAAAAGCTGGAGTACTTGTTCAAAGTGATATTACTGGAGATATTCCTCTTCTTGAAATTGTAAAAAAATATATTAAAAATAAATACAATAAAAAAGGAAATGTATTTCTCGGTCTTGTTAATAGAATTGATAGACCAACATCTGGTATAGTAATATTCGCAAAGACAAGTAAGGCATTATCTAGAATGAATGAGAAACTAAAAAATAGACAAATTAGAAAGCTTTATTGGCTATTTGTATCTAATAAATTCCAATCTAATGAGGGTAAGCTAGAAGGATGGTTTAAAAAAAATAAAAAAATAAATAAATCTTTTTACTCTAAAGAAGAGATATATAATTCTAAGCACGGACTATTAAATTATAGAAAAATTGAAATACTAGATAAATATTCCAAAATTGAAGTAGATCTAATTACAGGTAGACATCATCAAATAAGATGTAGTTTCTCTGAGATTGGTTTTCCAATATTAGGGGATTTAAAATACGGTTCAAAAAGGTCAAATAAAGGTGGTGGGATTTATCTTCACTCAAGAGAAATTTATTTTACACATCCTGTGACTAAAGAAGAAATTAATATTAAAGCTGAACCACCTAAATCAGGGCTGTGGTATGCCTCTCCTTCCGATTTATAAGTAAAGCCTTTTCTTTAATTATAAGCGCAACAGGCTTATTATTTATTTTACTCTCAAGCCAGGATATTATATCTAAATATAAAAAAGCTCTTTTTTCATATGGATCATCCTCAAACTTTTTTAACTCCGAATGGAGGTTTCTTAAAAATCCTTTAATTTCTCCTGGATAAATATTTTCTAATCCATTTAAATATTTAAGTATTGTTTTTTGTACTTCATGAAGATCATTCATTTTGTCAAGGTAGTTATATGTTTCCCTTATTATCTTATCAAGATAATAATCGTAACCAGCCTCCCAGTGAGCAATCAAATTTAAAACTCTTGTAAAGCACTGAAGATCTTCCCTCATCTTAATATTTTTATTTTTCATAATCATATTTACATATTTTATACAATTATCATAGTCGTTAACTGT
>CACJMJ010000001.1 GCA_902594485.1 uncultured Bacteroidota bacterium | reverse complement strand
ATTTTTCTTCCATCCGCATGTGGAGGAGGTGGAACTTGTGTTCAGTGTAGATGTCAGGTAATTGAAGGAGGTGGTGATATATTACCAACAGAGGAACCTCATTTTACAAGAAAAGAAATTTCTGATGGCTGGAGACTTGGATGCCAAGTTAAAGTAAAGCAGGATATGAAAATTGAGGTTCCAGAAGAAGTTTTTGGTATAAAAAAATGGGAAGCTAAGGTCAAGAGTAATTATAATGTTGCATCGTTTATTAAGGAGTTTGTCATTGAAATTCCTGAAGAAATGGATTATAAAGCAGGAGGGTATATCCAAATTGAGATTCCAGAGTGTGATATTAATTATCAGGATATGGATATAACATCCCACCCTAAAGAACATCCAGATGATCCTCAAAAATTTAAACTAGAATGGGATAACTTTAATCTGTGGCCCTTGAATATGAAGAATAACGAAACCGTTGAAAGAGCATATTCAATGGCATCTTATCCAGCTGAAGGTAGAGAGATAATGCTAAATGTTAGGATCGCAACCCCACCTTGGGATGGTAAAAAGAATGATTGGATGTCAGTAAATCCTGGAATTGCATCTTCTTATATTTTTTCCAAAAAGCCTGGGGACACTGTTACAATCTCAGGACCATATGGAGAATTTTTTATAAATGAATCGGATTCAGAAATGCTATATGTTGGAGGAGGAGCAGGAATGGCTCCAATGCGATCTCATTTGTATGAATTATTCAGGACTATCAAAACAGGGAGAAAAGTTACTTTCTGGTATGGAGGAAGGTCTAAAAGAGAACTTTTCTATGTTGATCATTTTAGAGCTCTAGAAAAAGACTATCCAAATTTTAAATTTTATATTGCATTATCCGAACCTTTAGAGGAGGATAATTGGAAAGTAAAAGATTCTCTTGATAGTGATGGAGATGGATTTATTGGATTTATTCATCAAGTAGTTATTGATTACTACCTTTCTAAGCATGATTCACCTGAAGACATTGAAGTTTATTTCTGTGGACCTCCATTAATGAATCAAGCTGTTGAAAAAATGGCTGAAGACTTCGGTGTCCCACCTGAGAATGTGAGGTTTGATGACTTTGGTGGTTAATGAATTTTTTACTTAAATTTTTTTCTTTTCTATCATTACTAATCATTAGCTGTAATAATGATTCATCCAATTACAAAAGGATTCAAGGTGATGCGCTTGGCACTACTTATAAAGTGATAGTCCAGTCAGAGTTAAATTCTAGTGAAATTAAACAAAGTATTGATTCGATTTTTGAGGTTGTAAATAATTCAATGTCAACATATAGAACTAACTCAATTATATCTAGAGTGAATCAATCTCAAAATCCAGTTGAAGTTGACATTCATTTTATTGAAGTTTTTAAAAAATCACAAGAAATATGGAATCTTTCTAATGGATATTTTGATCCTACAGCTGGTTCAATTGTTAATCTATATGGAATGGGTCCTAATACAAATGTGCAGTCAATTAATAGATATAAAATTGATAGTGTTATGCAACATGTAGGTTTAGATAAAGTATACTTAGACCAACAAAATAGAATAGTCAAAGCCAAAGAAGGTATTTATATTGATTTTAATGCAATTGCTAAAGGATACTCTGTAGATTTAATTAAAGATTTATTAATAAAAATAAATTCAGAGAATTTTCTAATTGAGGTTGGGGGAGAATTAATTACTATGGGTAAGAATGATAAAAACAAGAAATGGAAAGTTGCAATCCAAAATCCTATTGATCTGACCAGTTATTATTCAGAAATTTCACTTGATGGGATGGCCTTAGCTACATCTGGTAACTATAGAAAATTTAGGGTTGATTCACAAACTGGTGTTAGATATGCTCACATTGTTAACCCAATTAATGGTGAGTCAATGACAAATAATATATTAAGTGCTTCAGTAGTCTCTAGTTCTTGTATTGAAGCAGATGCTTGGGCGACTAGTTTAATGTTAATGGATCCAAAAGAAGCCACAAAAATAATAAACAATATTCCAGATATAGAAGTATTGATATTGACAGGAATAGATGATCAGATTACACCTATTAAATCTGATGGCTGGGATTTAATTACTAGGTAGTTTTCTTCCAATTGGTATTAAATCATTTTTCATTAAACCATATTTTACAATTAGATCTTTAGAAATTTTTGATGTGTAGTTTAACATCTCAACTTTAAATCCTGCCTGCTCAACTCTATCTTTAAAATCTAGACCATATTCTCTGACATGATCATATTGCCCATAATATTCTTCTCTTTCAACTTCAGATTTTATTGATGGATCTTCAAAGGTCTTCTCTCTTTTTATGTTTATAGGTACCTGTAAAAACGATATACCATTATACTTTAAAACTCTATAAATTTCATTTAATGCTGATTTATCATCCTCTATATGTTCAAGAACATGATTGCAAATAATTAAGTCAAAAGATTCATCATTAAAATCCATGGATGTTATATCTCCTTTTATATCAGCAATTGGTGAATTTAAGTCAAAAGTTAAGTAGTCCCAATTTTTTAATTTTTTAAATTTTTTATAAAAAACTTGTTCAGGCGCAACATGTAAGACTTTTAAATTTGAATTTAAAAAATTTGTTTCTTTCTTTAGATATAACCATAAAAGTCTATGTCTTTCAAGAGATAAAGTGCCTGGACATAATGCATTCTTCCTAATTGTTTTATACCCATATGATAAAAATCGTGAATAATTACTTTCATCAATTGGGTCAGTATATTTTTTTCCTTGATATATTATTCTGAGTATCGGTGATATTAGAAAGCTGTATTTTATTAAAAATTTCCTCGGCAGGAATTTCAAGATATACTTCATCAATCAAAAAATTTTTTAAAATTTTCTTCTTCATTTGAATATATTCCAAGTTCGTCATATATAAAATCAAAAGTAGATAGAATTTCAGGTTCCCCGTTTATTATAGCAATATTATGTTCGAAGTGTGCACTAACCAGGCCATCTTGAGTTACAAAAGTCCAGCCATCATCTTCTAGCCTTATTTTCTCTGTACCCATATTTATCATGGGCTCAATTGCTAGAACTAGGCCATCTTTTAACACCTTACCAGTTCCTGATTTACCATAATTTGGAATTTCAGGTTCTTCATGTAAATTTTTTCCTAAACCATGGCCAACCAATTCTTTTACTATTCCATAACCATGTTGATTAATATAATTTTGAATAGCATTACCAATATCACCAACTCTATTATTAATTTGCATTTTTTCTATACCCACATATAGAGACTCTTTAGTTATATTCAACAATTTTTCAATTTTTTCAGATACTTCCCCAACCTTAAAAGTATAAGCATGATCACCATAGTATCCATCTTTAATGACCCCACAGTCAACAGATATAATATCTCCATTCTTTAGTGGTTTGTTACAAGGAATTCCATGAACAACCTGGTCATTTACACTTACACATAATGTATTTGGAAAGTTATTATAACCTTTGAATCCAGGCTTTCCATCATTGTCAAGAATAAATTCCTCTGCAATTTTGTCAAGGTATAAAGAGTTTACTCCTGGCTTAATTTCTCTTGCCATTAGACCCAGAGTCTTAGATACTAATTGAGCACTATCACGAATTTTTTTTATTTCCTCGATTTGTTTTAATATCATTCTGAAAAATATACGTTTTTATAACCTATATCATTTATTATTCTAAAAATATCATTTTCTAAATTTTCAAAAGGAAATTCAACTATTCTATTTTCTTCATTAGAATTTTTCAAAAAGATAATAGTTGGAGTATTAGTTATATCTTTTCCTATTTCAAGACCATCAATAGTTTTCTTTTCAGAATTTAATAAAACTATTCTGAGATTTTCATTAGAAAAATTTAATGTGTTTAAAATTTTTAAAAATCTTGGGACTTCTCTCTCACTATCATGACATTTAGTATTCATAAAAATTTCGATGTTATATTCATTTAATTTTGAAAAATCCTCATTTTGTATAACCTCGTCAACTATATATGATTCATAATTTTTTTGAAACCAAGAAGTATTAGGTGAGTTAAATAAATAGTCGACATCAACCTCTCCCTCAGTCATTACATACTTTTCACTTGTTGTACATGCTATAATTGAAAGAATAAGTAAATAAATTATTTTTTTCATTTTATTAGAGATTTTCCATTCATTTCATTTGGTTTTTGAATGCCCATAATATCCAAAATTGTCGGGGCTATATCTGCTAATATTCCATTGTCTAAATTATTTCTATCAGAGTTAACAATAATTACTGGAACAGGGTTAATTGTATGCGACGTATTCTCAGATCCATCACTATTTAGCATTTTTTCACAATTACCATGGTCTGAAATAATAATAGTTACATAATCATTAATACTTGCTGTGTCAACTATTTCTCCTAGGTGTTTGTCAACCGATTCACATGCTTTCACTGCTGCTTTAAAATTACCTGTATGTCCAACCATGTCAGGGTTTGCAAAGTTCAAACAAATAAATCCAAACTTATTTTTTTTCATCTCAATGATTACATTTTTAGTAACATCTTCCGCACTCATTTCTGGTTTTAAATCGTATGTAGCAACTTTTGGAGATGGGCAAAGAATTCTTTCTTCACCAGAAAAAGATTCTTCTAAACCACCATTAAAAAAATATGTAACATGAGGATACTTTTCAGTCTCAGCAATTCTTAATTGAGAAATGCCATTCTTAGATAGGACTTCTCCTAAAGTATTTTTTAATATATTTTTTTTAAAAATAGGTTTAGCAACCTTGAAAGTTTCGTCATAATTTGTAAGTGTATAAAAATTCTTTGTTATTGACTTCATTCCTGAGTCAATAAAATCTTTTTCGCATAAAACTGATGTGAGTTGTCTGCCTCTGTCTGATCTATAATTAAAAAAAATAATTACATCCTCTTGATTAAATCTATGGATAATACTACCATTATTATCAGTCTTTATTATAGGTTCAATAAATTCATCCGTAATATTATTTCTGTATGACTCTTCTAGTTCATTACAGAAGCTAGTTGTTTTTTTTCCAACTCCATTATAAATTAAGTCATACGCTTTTTTTACCCTTTCCCATCTGTTATCTCTATCCATAGAGAAATATCTACCTATAATTGTAGCTAATATTCCACCATTTTTTTTACAAAACTTTTCAATTGAATCAATAAATTTAACTCCAGACCTTGGATTAACATCTCTTCCATCTGTAAACCCGTGAATAAAGATATTTTCTTTCACCTCTTTTAATGAAATTATAATCTCTTTTAAATGATTAATATGAGAGTGAACACCACCATCTGATATAAGTCCAACTAAATGAATGTTAGATGATTTATTTTTTGTATGGGAAATTATTTCTTTAAATTCTTTCATTTTATGAAATTCACCACTCTCAATTGATTCATCAATTCGTAATAAATCTTGTAGAACTATTCTCCCAGAACCTATATTCATATGACCTACCTCACTATTACCCATTTGACCAACTGGAAGTCCAACTTGTTCGCCATGAGTAATTAAATAATTGTTAGGATTCTTGTCTTTTAAAAAATTATAATTTGGTGTTTTCGCTATATCTGGAGCAGAGACTTTCTTGTCTGAGGGAATACCCCATCCATCGAGAATTAATAGTAAAACTTTATTATTCAATTTTTTATTTAAAGATACAAATATCATCAAGTAGATTTGTTAATATGATTAGGAAAAAATATATTGTTAATTAATTATGCCAGAAGGAATCGTATATAAATCAACAGGAAGTTGGTATTTAGTAAAGTCAAAAAATAAATTTTTTGAATGTAGGATAAAAGGAAAGATCAGACTTAAAGACATATCCACTACTAATCCAATAGCAGTTGGTGATGAAGTAGAATTTGAAATTGAAAGTGATGGTAAAGGAATTATTTCAGACATATTACCAAGAGTAAATTACATAATTAGGAAATCAGTTAATCTTTCTAAACAATATCATATAATAGCCTCTAATATTGATATTTCAGTTCTAGTGGTAACCTTAAATAATCCTATTACATCAACAAACTTTATTGATAGATTTTTGGTTAGTTGTGAGGCATATGATATACCTGTAATTATAGCTTTTAATAAAAAAGATACATATATAGATAAAGAATCTGATGAAATAGAAAAATTAATTAATACATATAGAACGATAGGTTATAAATGTGAATTAATCTCTGCTAAATATGGTGATAGAGTAGATGAGATAATTAAATTAATCAGAAATAAAACCTGTATAATATCAGGACACAGTGGAGTTGGTAAATCAACACTGATTAATTCAATATCTCCAAACTTGAAGCTTAAAACAAAAGAAATTTCTTCATCACACAAGCAAGGAAGACATACTACGACGTATGCTGAGATGTTTGATCTTGACTCTAATATTAAAATTATTGATACACCTGGTATAAGAGGCTTTGGCTTAGTTGATATTACAAAGTATGAGTTGGGAGATTTTTTTCCAGAATTTTTTGAGGCTAAGCAAAAATGTAAATTTAAAAACTGTTTGCATCTAGATGAGCCTGATTGCAATGTAAAAATTAAGATAAAAAAGGGAGAAATATATCAAAGTAGATATAATACATATTTAGATATGTTAAAGGATCAAAATATATATAGAAAATCAGATGAAGGTAGTAATTCAGAGAGTTAAAGAGTCAAGTGTAGAAATTGATAATAAGATAAAAGCTGAAATTGGAAAAGGTCTTTTAGTTTTGATTGGAATTAGTCAGGAAGACAAAAAATTAGATGTAGAGTGGTTAGTTAATAAGGTATTAAATATCAGAATTTTTAATGATTCAGATCGAATCATGAATAAATCAATAATTGATATTAAAGGTGAGATTTTAATTATTTCTCAATTTACATTAATGGCCTTGACTAAAAAGGGTAATAGGCCATCATATATAAAGTCTGCTTCTCATCAAATAGCAATTCCACTTTATAATTATTTTATTGAATTACTTGAATCAAAACTAAATAATAAGATTAAAACTGGAATTTTTGGTGCTGATATGAAAGTAAGATTAATAAATGATGGGCCTGTAACAATAATTATTGATTCTAAGAATAGAGAATAACTAAATAATAAGTACCTCCTCCTCTAACTTAATATTAAAATTATTATATATTGTCTCTTTAATCTCATTTGCAAAATCTAGTATCTCTTTACCTGTTGCGCTTCCATGATTAATAATAACAAGAGGCTGATTTTCATAAACACCAACATTTTTATTCCCTCTTTCTTTAAATCCTGATTTCTCAATTAACCATGCAGCTGGAATTTTATAGTTATTTGAATCAATTTTGAATGATGGTAGGTTAGGATATACTGCTTTAATTTTTTTAAGTTTTGATAAACTTACGATGGGATTCTTAAAAAAGCTTCCACAATTACCAACTGACTTATGATCAGGTAATTTAGACTGTCTAATTTTTATGACTTCATCAGAGATCACTTTTAATGAAAGTTCAGAATTAGACAAGTTTTCTTTTAAGTCTTTATAGGATATGTTAAAATGGTGATTATCTTTTGTTAGATTTAATTTAATTGATGTAATGACTACTTTATCTTTTAGCTCATTCTTAAAAATAGAGTTCCTGTAGCTAAATTTACATTCTGATTTATTCATCTCAAATTCTTTTAATGAATCTAATTCAATTCCCGAACAACTATAAAAGATATCTTTTAGTTCTACACCATATGCTCCAATATTTTGTATAGGAGCAGCCCCGACATTTCCAGGTATTAAAGATAGGTTTTCAATACCGCCATAATTATTTTCAATAGCCCAAATCACAAAATCATTCCAATTTTCACCAGCACATACCTCAACTATTATTGAATCTTTATTCTCACTTATAACTTTAATACCCTTATTCTTGAGATTTATGATTGTACCCTTAAATCTTTTTGTAAATAATATATTGCTTCCACCACCTAAAATTAGGGTTTTACCCTTACTATCTGATAAAATTTCTTTAAGTTCATTTATTTCCTCAACTTCATAAATAAAATTTGCAGTTTCACTTACATTGAATGTATTAAATTTTTTAAGGGAAGCTTCTTTATTGATTTTCATTAATTATCCAGTATATTCTTTCAACCCAATATTTATTATATTAATTGCTCTTTTAATTTTCTCAGAGTTCAATACAAATGCAATTCTTACTTCATCTTCTCCATTATTTTCAGAGCTATAAAATCCAGATGCTGGGGCTACCATTACACTCTCATTATTAATAGAAAAATCTGTTAGTAAAAACTTTGCAAAATCTTCAGCATTTTTAACTGGCAGTTTGATAATGGAATAAAATGCACCCATTGGGTTTGAGAATTCTATATCATTAATTTTTGATAATTCATCTATAAGCACCTCTCTTCTATGAGAATATTCACTTATAACACTATCTATATACTTTTGATCAGAGTTCAAGGCTTTATTTGCTGCAATTAAAGCTAAAGTAGGAGGAGATAGTCTTGCAAGTGCAAACTTCAAACATGTTTCAATAAAGTTTGAATTTTTTGATACTATAAAACCAATTCTAGCTCCACATAAGCTATACCTCTTAGATGTAGAGTCGATTAAAATAGCATTATCAAAAAACATCTTATCTTCTAGAATTGAGTAGTGTTTCAAATCAGTGTAGATAAACTCTCTATAAACCTCATCAACTACTATGAACAAATCATTTTTCTTAGCAAGGTTAGCAATACTTATGATCTCCTCTTTAGAATAAACATATCCTGTAGGATTACATGGATTACAGATAAGGATAGCTTTAGTCCTCTTATTAATTTTTTTTTCAAAAGATTCTAGAGAAGGAAGTGCAAAATTATCCTCAATTTTTGATGTAACTGGAATAACCTTTACGTCTGAGGCATGAGCAAATCCATTATAATTTGCATAAAAAGGTTCAGGAATAATAACTTCATCTCCAGGATCACATATTGAATTCATTGTGAAGGATAATGCTTCACTAGCTCCAACAGTCGTAATTATATTATCAGGAGACACATCAATATTATGAATAGAATAATATGCACATAAATTTTTTCTAAATTCATAAGATCCTTGCGAGTATTCATATTTTAATAATTCTAAATCAATATTTTTTATAGCATCAATTGACTCGACTGGAGATTTAATATCCGGTTGACCAATATTTAAATGAAGAATATCTATACCATTTTGTTTTGCCCTATCAGCATAGGGAACAAGTTTCCTTATAGGTGAGGATGGAATATTATTACCTTTTTTTGAGATTGTTGGCATTTATTTAACTTAATTTTGTAAATATACTTCAAGGTATGTTATTTTTGTTTTACATTAAAATATTTATGAATTGATGCTAATTCCTCCCAAGTATAACCATATTGAAATTGAGAAAAAATGGTATTCATATTGGATGAAAAATAATCTTTTTAAATCAATTCCAAATGACAAAGAGCCATTCACTATAGTCATTCCGCCTCCTAATGTTACAGGACTTCTTCATATGGGCCATATGCTCAATAATACTCTTCAAGATATTCTAGTAAGAAGAGCTCGTATGTTGGGTAAAAATGCATGCTGGGTTCCTGGAACTGATCATGCTTCTATTGCAACAGAAGCAAAGGTTGTTGAAAATCTTAAAAAAAAGGGAATTAATAAAACAGATATTTCTAGAGATGAGTTTTTAAAACATGCTTGGGACTGGACTGATAAATATGGAGGAGGTATTTTAGATCAATTAAAAAAGCTGGGTTGTTCATGTGATTGGGACAGAACAAAATTTACTCTTGATGATGATATGTATGAATCTGTAATTAAAGCCTTTGAAATTCTCCATAAAAAAGGATTAATATACAGAGGTCATCGAATGATAAACTGGGATCCTGAAGCAAAAACTACTGTTTCAGATGAAGAAGTAAATTACATTGAGGAGGATTCAAGCTTGTATTACATAAGATACTTAATAGAGGATTCAAATATTGATTTAGAAATCGCAACCACAAGACCTGAAACAATATTTGGTGATACAGCAATTTGTGTTAATCCTAATGATGACAGATATAAAGAAATTATAGGTAAAAATGCGATTGTACCAATTTGTAATAGAAAAGTACCTATAATTTCTGATAATTATGTAGATCTAGAATTTGGTACTGGATGTCTGAAAGTTACACCTGCTCATGATATTAATGATTACAATCTTGGGATTAAACATAACCTTGAAACTATCGATATTTTTAATGAGGACGCAACCCTTAATATTCATGGTATGCATTACATGGGTAAGGATAGATTTACAGTTAGAAACGAAATTGAAGCTGAGCTTAAAAAAAATAATCTTTTAATAAAAAAGGAAAACTACATTCATAATATTGGGAGATCAGAGAGAACAAATGCAGTAATCGAACCAAGATTATCGAAACAGTGGTTTCTTAAAATGAATGATATTACTAAACCTGCTATTGATAATGTCCTAAAAGATGAAAACATCAAGTTTTTTCCAAGCAAGTTTAAATCAACATATAAATATTGGCTTGAAAATATTAAAGACTGGAACATATCGAGACAATTATCTTGGGGTCATCAAATACCTGTTTTTTATTATGGTGATAATGAAGACTATGTAGTTGCAATGAATAAAGAACATGCATTAAAAAAAATAAACAATTTTGAGACAGGCAAAAAATATAAAGAAGCTGATTTAACTCAAGATAACGATGTTTTAGATACTTGGTTTTCTTCTTGGCTTTGGCCAATCTCAGTATTCGATGGGATAAGGAATCCAGATAATGACGAAATTAAATATTATTATCCAACTCAAGATCTAGTCACTGGACCAGACATCATTTTCTTTTGGGTAGCTAGAATGATAATATCAGGTTATGAGTTTAGAAATGAGAAGCCATTTTCTAATGTTTATTTTACCGGGATTGTTAGAGATAAATTACGAAGGAAAATGTCGAAACAACTGGGTAACTCTCCTGATGCAATTAAACTTATCGAGGAATATGGTGCAGACTCTGTAAGAGTTGGTTTAATGCTAAGTTCTGCAGCTGGGAATGACTTGCTATTTGATGAGTCTCTATGTCAACAGGGTAAGAATTTTACAAATAAACTTTGGAATGCTCTTAAACTTATTAATGGATGGGAAATTGATCAAAAAAAGACCCAACCAATCGAAAATAAATTAGCATTAGAATGGTACAATAGTAAATTTAATAATACCCTAGAGTTGATTGACAAAAACTTTGATAGTTACAGAATATCTGATGTTTTAATGTCATCCTATAAATTGATATGGGATGATTTCTGTTCATGGTTATTAGAGATATTAAAACCTGGTTATGGAGATAAAATAGATAAAAAGTCAAAGACTGAATTAATAGAATTATTTGAGAAAAATCTTAAAATACTTCACCCATTTATGCCTTTTCTTACTGAAGAGATTTATCATAATATTCCTAATTCAAATAACTCAAATCCTTTAACAACATCTCCCTGGCCAAGTAAAGAAAATTATAACATTTCAATTGTAGAAGAATTTGAGACTTCGAAAGAGATAATTTCGCAAATAAGAAACTACAGAAAAGAAAAAAATATTTCATTTAAAACATCATTGGATTTATATTTTATTCCAAATGATAATCAATTAAATAATATTGAAATAATTAAAAAGATTGCAATTATAGATAAACTTGAAGAATCAACTAAAGAAAATTTTGATATGGTAACTTCTTTTATAATCAAAAATTTTGAATTCTTTATTCCACTGGAAGATGGTTTTGATAAGGCTTCTGAAATTAATAAGTTAAAAAAAGAGCTAGACTATAATAAAGGTTTTTTAAAATCAGTTGAAAATAAATTGAAAAATGAAAATTTTGTTAATAACGCCCCTGACACTGTTGTTGAGAAGGAAAAACAAAAAATAAAGGATGCTGAACAAAAGATTGAATCTATAAAAAAGTCAATTGCAGAGCTAAGTTAATTAAGCAATAATAGTAATTCCACCTTTAACTTTATCTCCGATATTAACTTTTAATTTGCAGTCTTTTGATAGGAAGATATCAACTCTTGATCCAAACTTAATAAACCCAGAGTCATCTCCTTGCTGTACATTTTTATCAACTTCTGCATAGTTTACAATCCTACTGGCAACTGCACCAGCAATCTGTCTGTACATTATTTTACCAATTTTTTTATTTTCTATAACGACAGTTGTTCTCTCATTTTTATCAGAAGATTTAGGGTGCCAGGCTACAAGATATTTTCCTTTATGGTATTTACTATATATTATTTTACCTGAAACAGGATATCTATTAACATGAATGTCTAGAGGGGATAAAAAAATAGAAACTTTAAGTTTCTTGTCATTGAAAAACTCTTGTTCATCAACTTCTTCAATTAATATAACTTTTCCATCAGCAGGGCTTAACACTATTTCAGGATTTTTTAAAATATTTCTTTTGGGATTTCTAAAAAACCAGAGTATAAATAAAAATAGAATAAGTGAACTAATTTGTAGGATTAATTTTAAATATGATGAATCATCAAATAATACTTCAAGTAATATAACATCAGCAGTTATAACAATAAAAAATAATATTATAATATTAAATCCTTCTTTATGAAACATTATATAAGGGTTATTAACAAAGATATGTAAGAAACACCCATCGCACTATCAAGTCTATCAAATATTCCACCATGACCTGGTAATATATTTCCACTATCTTTAACTACCGCCATTCTCTTTATTTTAGATTGGTAAATATCTCCAAAAAGACCAAAAATTGGTATTAATATTCCAAGTGAAACTGTTTTCCAAAACGGAAATATTTCTTGAATGTATAGAAATGATAAAGTGCTAAAAGCCACTGAGCATAAAAAACCACCAATAAATCCTTCCCATGTTTTATTTGGAGATACTTTAATTTTCATTTTAGTTCTTCCAAAATAAGAACCAAAAAAGAAAGACATTGTATCACTTATCCAAATTAAAATAAATATTAGTAGAATCGGGAATGGACTGTATGAATCGCCAGAATAAAAGGGCACCATAATCAATGTGCTCATAGACAATAGAACATACAATTGAGGTATAGGATAATTATATTTAGTATTATTTAATTTTATTTTTATCCATAATTGGTGTGACTCATAAATTGCAAGAAGTGTAAATATGCTAAAGATTAAGATGAAGCTTTTGCTACTATACATTATAGAACCGCTAACTAAAGAAATATATATAATACCTGTAATTAACCTTGGAAAAAAATTAATCATCACTCAATATTAGATATATATCTTTGGCACTATTGCCATAGGTTAAAAAATTATCTTCATTGAGCTTATTTTTAACATTAATTGTTGTGATATTTGTAGGAAAATTATTTTTATATTTATTTTTTAATTTGGTCATTCCTTCACTTACATCTGATACAAATTGATTTGACTTTGCTAAAATAATTACTACTGATGGCAAGTCTTCTATTTTATTACTTTTAATTTGCTTGTTACAAATAAGTATTCTTCCAGTATTAGATAATAAAAATTCACATTCTGTTACTAGTGCCTTAACATTATCATTATCTATTTTTCTAATAGATCTAATTTCAAGGTTCTTAGAAACATTAGGGTCAAGTGAACAAACATTTTCTGGTTCCCACTGATTTTCCTCAATAATTTTTTCAAAAACTTCTTTTGTTGAGTTTATCTCATCAATAAAAATGAATCTACCTCCAGAATCAGTAAAGTTTTTTGCAAAAGTTAAATCATTTGAGCCATCCTTGGGTAATACTGATTCATCACTTTTTGATTCGTCATTTTTTTTACTTTTAAAAAAGTCCCAGAATCCCAAAATATCTATTCTTTAATTTTATCCTTTACTTCTTCTTTAGAGTATGGTCTCTCTCCAAGAATCTTAACTAGATCTTCTTTAAAAATAACTTCCTTTTCTAAAAGCCTTGAAGCCAAAGCAGATAATTTTGATTTATTCTTTTTAAGTATGTCGCAAGCTCTTTTATATTGCTTCTCTATAATCATTGATATTTCCTCATCAATTTTTTTTGCAGTTTCTTCAGAGTAAGGTTTTGTGAAATTATAATCTGTTTGTCCACTGGAATCATAATATGTAATGTTACCTATCTTATCATTTAAACCATAAACAGATACAATTGCTCTTGCTTGTTTCGTTACTTTTTCAAGGTCACTCAATGCACCTGTTGATATTTTATTAAACATAATCTTTTCAGCAGCTCTTCCTCCTAAAGTTGCACACATTTCATCTAACATTTGTTCTGTCCTTACAATCAACCTTTCTTCAGGAAGATACCATGCAGCACCTAATGATTGTCCTCTGGGCACAATAGTGACTTTTACTAATGGAGCAGCATGTTCTAAAAGCCAGCTTACTATTGCATGACCAGCTTCATGAAATGCAATTGTATTCTTTTCTTCTTTAGTAATAATTTTATTTTTCTTTTCTAGTCCACCTACAATTCTATCCACAGCATCTAAAAAGTCCTGTTTACCTACAGATTTTTTATTATTTCTAGCAGCAATTAATGCAGCTTCATTACATACGTTTGCAATATCTGCTCCAGAAAAACCAGGTGTTTGCTTAGCTAAGAACTCCACATCTAGGGCTCTACTTTTCTTAAGAGGTTTTAAATGTACTTTAAATATTTCCCTTCTCTCGTTAAGATCAGGTAAATCAACAAAAATCTGCCTATCAAATCTACCAGCTCTCATTAGGGCCTTATCAAGAACATCAGCTCTGTTTGTTGCTGCAACAACAATTACGTTAGTGTCAGTTCCAAATCCATCCATTTCAGTTAATAACTGATTTAATGTATTCTCTCTCTCATCATTAGAGCCAGTTATATTACTTCTACCTCTTGCTCTTCCAATTGCATCAATTTCATCGATAAAGATTATAGACGGTGATTTATCCTTTGCTTGTTTAAATAAATCTCTAACTCTTGATGCACCAACTCCTACAAACATTTCAACAAAATCAGATCCAGACAATGAAAAGAATGGAACCTTAGCTTCCCCAGCAACTGCTTTTGCCAAAAGTGTTTTACCAGTACCTGGAGCACCAACTAGTAAAGCCCCTTTAGGAATCTTTCCACCTAAAACAGTATATTTTTTGGGATTTTTAAGAAAATCAACTATTTCTTGAACTTCTTCTTTGGCTCCTTCTAGTCCAGCTACATCTTTAAAAGTAACTTTAACTTCTGTATTTTGATCAAACAACTTAGCTTTTGACTTACCAATATTAAATATTTGTCCTCCAGCTCCTCCAGCACCTCCTGACATCCTTCTCATTAAAAATATCCAAATTCCGATTATAATAATTATAGGAAGGAATCCAAGTAAAACGTCCAACCATCTATTTTCCATTGTAATGAATTCAACTGAAAAGTTGAGACCTTCTAAGTCTCTAATCTCTTGGAGTTTTGTCTCAAATAGTTCAGGAGTACCTATCTCAAACTGATAGTGAGGTCCAGCTATGTTCTCTTGGCCTAAAAAGTTTTTAGACTTAACCCTTCGATGAATATCTTTTTCAAGTGCATTTTCAGTAAGAGTAATTCTCGCATATCTTTGATTAATAATTGCTACTTTTTCAATATCTCCATTCCTTAGATAATTTTCAAAAGATGAGATGTCAGTTTGTTGTGTGTTTTGTATACCACTATCTCCACCTAGTAGTCCAATACTTAAAATAAAGAAAACTATGGATGCATAGAACCAGTAGATATTAATTTTAGATTTGTTATTCTTTTTCTTGTTAGCCATTAATTACGCTTTTAATTCAACATTAATAATTTTTGCATCTCCCCATAAATTTTCGATATCATAGAATTCTCTGATTTCACTTTGGAAAATATGTACTACAACATCGACATAATCAATTAGAACCCATTCTTGATTTTCAATACCTTCCATACTAAACGGTTTCTCTTTCAATTTCTTGCTAACATTCTTTCTAACCGAGTTTGCTATTGCTGCAACATGTGTATTAGATGTGCCCGTACACAAAATAAAAGACTTACAAACAGTATTTGAAATTTTACTTAGATCCATAATGTTAACTTCAATTCCTTTTACGTCTTCGATACCAAATATTATTTCATCAATTAAACTTGTTTCTTCTGATTTGGGTTTAACCATGTATATTTTCTTTTTTCAAATTTATTACTTTTAACAACATGTCTGCATCTAAGATAATCAAAGTTAATGCCACTAGGTCAACAAATGACAAAGTGAAGATGTTAATTAAATCAAAAAAAATATTAAGCGGAGATTTAATTATCGCAAAATATCAATATGGGGGTAGGGGACAACGAATGAATAAGTGGTACTCAAGTTATGGTAAAAACCTTCTATGCTCTTTATTTTATAGGCCTTTAGACATAAATGCAGATAGAACATTTCTAATAAACCAAGTAGTAAGCCTTGCGGTATTAAAAACAATAAGAAAATTTAATAATGAAAAATGCCTAATTAAATGGCCCAACGACATTTTGTCAGTAAATAAAAAAATAGCTGGGATATTAGTTGAGAATTCATTGAGTTCAGATAAAGTAAATTATTCTATAATTGGATTAGGTATAAATATTAATCAAGTATTTTTTAAAAGGTTACCTAATGCAACTTCTATTAAAAAAATCTCAAATAAAAATATTGATATTGATAGAGTATTAAATGAATTGATTGATAGTTATAAATTTTACTTTACTAAAATAAATGATATCAAATATATAAATGATGAGTATAATCAAAACATATTTGGTAAAGAAGGGTGTAGGTTTAACATAAATGGTAAAGAATACAGTGGAAGAATAATTAGCATTTCAAATACTGGAATTATAAAATTGAATACAGGTTCAGAGATAGGAAATTACGATTCAAGAAATGTTAAATTACTTTATGATTAACTCCAATTTTCAGGATCCTCTCTCCACTTCTTTAGTCTAGTTATCTCATCATGCTCAAGGCTGCCATTTGATTCTATAACTCCAACTAAAGTATTGTAATCTGCTAGTGAGTTAATAGCAATTTTTTCATCAATAAATTTTTTATTTGCAAAATCAAAATTATAAGAGAAAATTGATAACATACCCATCACATTTATGCCTTCAGACTTAAGCGCATTTATAGCATTTAGACTACTCTTACCAGTACTAATCAAATCCTCTATTACTACAACATTAGATTTATCCTCTATATTACCTTCAATTTGGTTTCTTAGACCATGACCCTTTGGTTCAGGTCTAACATATGCATATGGAACATTAAGTCTTTCAGATATCATTGCCCCAATAGCAATGGCACCGGTAGCCACTCCTGCAATAGATATATCATCCCCATATTTATTTTTAATAATATAGGTCATACTATCAGCTATAAATTCTCTAATTTTTGGATACGAAAGAACTAATCTATTATCGCAATAAATAGGAGATTTTATACCACTTGTCCATGTGAAAGGATTTTTGGTATTTAATTTAATTGCATTAATTTGTGTAAGAAAATTTACTGTTTGCTCTGCAACTTTTTTGTCTAATACCATTATTACAAATGTATAAAGTTTTTTTCAACCAAAAGCCTTTGATCCTTACTAACGAAATTCAAGATTTCTCTGATAATGAACCATTACTTTTTATTAAGTATACAAGTGTAGCTCAAATTATCAAAGCTTTAAAATCGTCAAAAAATAGAAAAGTATTTATATATCATAAAGACATCGATAAACTATGGAAATCTTTTAAAAAAAAATTTCCTATTGTCGAAGCTGCTGGAGGATTAGTTGAAAGAACTGATAATAAACTATTATTCATTTTTAGAAATAATAAGTGGGATCTTCCAAAAGGAGGAGTCGAAAAAAAGGAACTTATTATTGAGGCTGCCCAAAGAGAAGTAACAGAAGAAACAGGAGTATCAGACTTAATAGTCCAAAATCAGCTATCTGAGACATTCCATATTTTTAAAAAAGGTAAAAGATTTAGACTTAAGAAAACATATTGGTTTAAGATGTCAACAAAATATATGGGAGAAACTATACCTCAAACTGAAGAAGGAATAAAAAAAATTGAATGGGTGTCAAAAGAAAAAATTGATGAAATATTAAACGATGCCTTTGAAAATATTAGAATAATTGTTTTTGAGGTATTAAAGAGTGATACCCCTAGGAATAAATAATTTATAGTCACCATTATTTCTAATTAGATCACGCACAATACTACTGCTAATAAAAGAGTTTTCGGGTGATGTTAATAAAAATATAGTTTCTATATCAGTCATTTCTCTGTTGGTTAAGGCAATGCTTTTCTCAAACTCAAAATCTGCAGGATTTCTTAGACCCCTTATCATAAATTCAATATTATTTTTTCTACAAAAATCAACAGTTAAACCATCATATGATTCAATCTTGACATTCTCATAATTGTAAAATGTTTGTTTTACAAATTCAACTCTTTTTTCTTTTGGAAACATATATTTTTTGTTCGTATTATCTCCAACAGCAATAATAATTTCATCAAAGACCTTTATGGCTCTTTCTACAATATCTAAATGGCCAATTGTGATTGGATCAAATGAACCTGGAAAAACAGCTTTTTTCATAATTTAAAATTAAAAATAATTTAAAGAATTGATTCTATTTGATTATTAATTACCTCCTTTACAGATAATCCAAAAGCTTCTATTTGCTGAGGAATAATACTCTGTTTTGTGAATCCAGGAATTGTATTTGTTTCAAGTATATGAGGAATCCCATCAACAATTATAAATTCAGATCTTGTAAACCCCTTTAACTCAATATTATCGTAGATTTTATTTATGTATTTATGTATTAAATTTTCCTCTTCACTAGAAATATTACCTGGAGTAATCTCTTTAGATTGTCCTAAATATTTAGCTCCATAATCAAAAAGTTCATTTTCACTTATAATTTCTGTTACTGGAAGAATAATTCTTTTATTGTTCGTCTCAATTACTCCGACTGAAACTTCTTTACCAGAAAGATAATTTTCTATTAATACTTGATCGCTCTCTTTGAATGCAATTTTAATTTTGTCCTCTAGATCATTAATATGATTAACTTTTGAGACTCCGATACTGCTTCCTCCATTATTTGGTTTAACTATACATGGTATACGAATTTGACTTTTAATCTTAGATAATTCTGGAAACACTTTATTGGTCAATAGAATTTGTTTTGAGGAGGGGATATTAAGGTTATTTACAAAATCAATGTATTTCTTCTTATCAAAAGTTAAATTTGAAACAAAACTATTGCAAGCAGTTTGAGACAAATTCTTTTTTTCAAGAATATAAGCTAAATCTCCATTCTCTCCTGGTTCCCCATGAATAATATTAAAAATTCCATCTAATTCAACTTCCTCACCGTTCATTGTAAATGAAAAATTATAATAATCAAAATCAAACCTATTGTTATTATATGTGACATAATTAGATTCCTTTGAAATACAAACTTGATAAACATTGAAATTTGGATTATCTTTTAAATTATCATAAATGAACTTTCCACTTTTTACAGAAACCTCATATTCGGAGGAAAAACCACCAAAAACTACAGCAATATTTTTCATATTATTTTCAAATGTAAGTCAATATATTAAAAGACAATTATGTCTTAGTATATTTACATTAAATTATCAAAATGAAAATTTTGGATCATTTTAAAAGTAACTCGTTAGCTAAGCAGATATTCCTGATGTTAGTTATCATATTTATAGTATTTTTTTTGGTGTATAATTCCCTTAAAATCTATACTAAGCATAATAGATATATAGAAGTTCCATATTTAGCTGGAAAAAATCTTGACGAAGCAATAAGTATCCTTGATAACAATAAATTAAGATATGAAGTATTGGACTCTTCGAAGTTTTTTGTAAATATCCCAAACTATTCAGTCATATCTCAAATACCAAAAGAATTAGAGCTAGTGAAAAAAAATAGGAAGATATACTTAAATGTCAACCCTAAAAATTTTCAAAAAGTTTCACTCCCAAATGTAATTCAGATAACAAAAAGAAACGCTGAGTCTATCCTTACTGCACTTGGGTTTAAAGTTAGAGATTACAGTTATGTTGATAATATTGGAAAGGATATGGTTTTAGATGTTTTATATCTAGGTGAAAAGATATTACCTGGTCAAAAAATTCCAATGAATTCAGAAATAGATTTAATTCTTGGAAATGGAGAAAGATAACTCAAGAGAGGAAGACTTTGAACAAGAGCTCCATGAACACTTTTCATTTAAAATTGATTCAGGGCAAGAACCCTTAAGGATTGATAAATTTCTTATGAGCAGAATTGAAAATGCAACAAGAAATAAAATTCAAAAAGCAGCAAAAGAGGGGTCTATAAGAGTAAATGATAAAATTGTAAAATCTAGTTATAAAGTAAAAAAGAATGATGAAATAAGAATTCTTTTTACTCATCCGCCATACGAAAATCTTTTAACCCCAGAGAAGATAGATCTAGATATAGTGTATGAAGACGATTACATAATAATTATTAATAAAGAAAGTGGAATGGTTGTTCATCCAGGTCATGGAAATTACTCTGGAACACTAATCAACGCCTTACTATATCATTTTGATAATCTTCCAAATAACTCTTCAAATAGGCCTGGCCTAGTCCATAGGATTGATAAGGACACATCAGGTCTTCTTGTAATTGCAAAAACAGAGATATCAATGACGCTTTTAGCAAAGCAATTTTTTAAAAAAAGTGTAGAAAGAGAATATTATGCATTAGTTTGGGGAGATGTTAAGGATGATGAAGGACAAATTAATGCCCCAATAGGAAGAAATCCAAAAAATAGACTTCAAATGATAGTATATGAAGATATTGATGGTGGAAAAGATGCTATAACAAATTATAAAGTAATTGAAAGGTTTGGTTATGTTACTCTTATAAGTTGTAAGCTTCAAACTGGAAGAACACACCAGATTAGGGTTCATATGAAGCATATTGGTCATACACTATTTAATGATGAAAGATATGGAGGTGATAAAATTTTAAAAGGAACTGTATATACAAAATACAAACAGTTTGTAGACAATTGCTTTAGACTTCTACCAAGACAGGCACTTCATGCAAAAACATTAGGTTTCACTCATCCTAAATCAAATGAAAAAATTTCATTTGATTCTGAAATTCCTGAAGATATGAACTCCGTAATTAACAAATGGAGGCTTTATTCTAAACATAAAAATTTATAAATTTGAAATAAAAAATGAAAATTCTTATTTCTCCTGCAAAGTCACTTGACTTCGATAGCAAAGTTGAAACAAGTCTCAGCTCCAAACCTATATTTACTGATCAGGCAAATCAGATAAATGATATAATTAAAGATATATCTGTGCCAGACCTTTCTAACCTTATGAGCATATCACCTAAATTGAGTGAGCTAAATTGGTCTAGAAATCAAGATTTTAAAAATAATAACTCAAACGAAAAAGAAGCCATTTTCGCTTTTAACGGTGATGTTTATGATGGTATTGATGTTAATACTATTAATGAGTCTAATCATCAAAAACTTCAAGATTCATTAAGAATACTATCTGGTCTTTATGGGATCCTAAAACCATTTGATAAGATTAAAGCGTATAGACTTGAAATGGGAACTAAAATTTCTATTAATGGTTCAAAAAATTTATATGAATTCTGGAAAGAGAATGTTACAAATTCATTATTAGAGGAAATAAATGAGGATGATTTTATTATAAATCTTGCTAGTAATGAATATTTCTCTGTGATTGATAGAACAATTATTCCTAATACTATAGTTTCACCACAATTCAAGGATTTTAAGAATGGAAAGCTTAAAATTATTTCATTTTATGCCAAAAAAGCTAGAGGGTTAATGACAAGATATTTAATAGATAATAACATCAAGACTATATCAGATATTGAGGGTTTCAACTCTTCTGGATACATGTTCAGTCATGATGAAACCAGTAATCCTTTAGAGCCAGTATTTGTTAGATAATTATATATTGAACTTATCATTGATTTATTTGTAAATTTAAATAAATCAAAAGCTGATGTTTAAAAAAATAATTTTATTACTTGCTCTAGCACAGTTTAGTTTTTCTCAAGAAAGAGAATTAATCCAGGGAAAAGTCATATATAGAAATATCAATGTGCCTGCAGCTAATGTTATAAACAATACTTCCCAAACATCAACTATAACTAATGATCAAGGAGAATTTGAAATTTTTGCAAAAGAAGGTGATGAAATAATCTTTTCTTCAGTTCAATACATAATTAGAACAGTTAGAGTAAATGATGAAATATTAAAAAATAAAAGATTAATTGTTCAAATAAATCAAAGAGTTAGAGAATTAGATGAAGTGGTTATTACTCCTGATGATACTGATAAGTTTTTAGACTTAAAAGAAGAACAATTTAAAGGTTTTGATTATTTAGCTGATAAATCTACCAAAATTGAAAATATACTTACTGACAATAGACAAGTTGTAAATGGACTCAACTTTGTGAATATCTTTAAACTTCTGTCTTCTCTCGTTGATTCTAAATCAGAAGAAGAAAAACTTAGTATTCTACCAAGTGAGGCTCTCCCACTTATTTTAGAAGAAAATTTTTTTACTGATATTCTTAAGTTAGAATTTTTTGAGGTAAATGATTTTTTATTACAATTAGATCTCGATCCAGAAATTAAGCAGTTAATAATAAAAAAGAATCAATTTCTGTTAATTGACTATTTACTAAATAAATCAGATACATATAAAGAACTTAGGGTTGAATGAGAAAATTTATTTTTGTTTTCCTTTTAATATCATTCAGTTCCTTTTCACAATCAGAAAATCAAAAAATAATTGAGGGTGTAGTTTATAATGACAACTCATATTCTATTGAAGGAATACATGTTTTAAATATCACATCTGACGATGCTACAATAACTGACTCTGAGGGAAATTTTAAAATCCTAGTAGATATTAATGATGAACTTATATTCTCAGGTATTCAATTTAAAAGAAAAAAAATAATTGTAGATCAAGACATTTTTGATTCGGTATCATTAACAATTTATTTAGAGGAGTTTGTAAATGAATTAGATGAAGTAATTCTAAACTCAAGTGGTTTATCTGGAAACCTCTTAAATGATCTTCAAAATTCTGGTGTTATAAAAAATTTAAACTTTGATGATTTAGGTATACCTGGATTTACAGGGATTAGAAAAGAGGATATTCCTTCCAACTCACAATTAGTAAAAGAGGTCTTACTTGCACCATTAGTGGGTGGTTTAGATATAGAGAGGATGTATAATTGGATATCAGGATATTACAAACAGAAGAGAAAAGAAATTGAATTTAAAAATGATTTCAATATAATAGATCAAATTATAAAGTTTTATGGCCTTAGATTTTTTATTGATGAGTTTGAGCTCGAAGAAAGTTCTATTCATGATTTTGTAACATCTACATTTCAAAACTTCCCTATTGAAGAAGAATTTAAAATGGGTAATTACACAATAGTAATAGAATATTTTAAAAAAAATTTTAAGAGGTTGAATTTATGATTAGTTTTGATATTATGACTTTATTCATTAGTGGGGCAGAGTTAGTTTTTGTCTTTTTTATTGTCTTGTTAGTATTTGGAGCAGATAAAATTCCTTCAATTGCAAAAGGATTGGCAAAAGGTATGACTCAAATAAGGCAAGCTACAAACGAAATAAAAACAGAAATATCAAAAAACACTGATATGAAGAATCCAACAGAATCTGTGACTAAAGATTTAAAAGATAGCGTCAGTGACATCAAAAAAGATTTTGATGATCTCAAAGACTCAATAAAAAGAGACTTAAATTAATCTTGAAATAGAAAGACCATCTCTAAGAGGGAGAATTATAGTTTCAAATCTTTCATCTTTGCTCAAAAGGCTATTAAATTTTTTTAAAGTATTTGTCTCTTGGTCTCCATCACTTTCCTCAACTACTTTGCCTGACCATAAAACATTATCAGATATTATTATTCCATTTGGATTTAATTTATTTGAGACTATTTCAAAGTATTTTATATAATTTTCTTTATCAGCGTCAATAAAGATAAGATCAAAATTTTCATCAAGATTCATTAATATATCAATTGCATTTCCAGTAAGTTGAACTATTTTATCTCTATTTCCACTTTCTTCAAAGTATTTGTTTTGAATATTAATAAGTTCTTCATTTCTATCAATAGTGAAAATTTTTCCATTAGTCGCTAAACCTTCTGCAAGACACAAAGTGCCATAACCAGTATATGTTCCTATTTCAAGTATTTGAAGCGGTGACTTAATTTTAGATATTAAACTTAAAAACCTTCCTTGAATATGACCACTCAACATCCTTGGTTGAAGAATTTTTTGATGTGTCTCTTTATTGAGTTTTGATAAAATTTCTGGTTCTTTATCAGAGTTTTGCGAGAGATATTCAGCTATTTTTTCAGAGATAAAGTCCATCTATTTTTTAGGTCTTTGATATTCAAATCTATTTAATAAACTAGGTAGTGCATATCCATCACAACCATTAACTGTAACTACATTCCCTTTATCTAATTGAAGAAATCCTGAATCACTTATTAGATTTTCATTAAAATATAGTTCTTCAATAGAAGCAACTACAAGTATTGTCCCATTTTCTTCAATATTGTATTCATTAAGATATTTACAAACTAACTGAACTGGCGACCCTTTAACAAAAGGTGCTTTGCACCCATCTCTATATTCCTGCTCAAGATTAGTTTTATCAAATTCAGATATTTCTTCTGGATACTTTGCACTTGTATGATGAGCATCATTAATTATGTCACTAACTATATGGTTAACTGTAAACAATTTAGTTTCCTTAATATTTTTAAATGTGTTTCTAGGAACAGTTGTCGGTCTTAAAATATATCCAAGCATTGCAGGATTACTGCCTAAATGTGTAATAGAACTAAAGACAGCTACATTTTCAACACCTTCTTTTGAAATACTGCCAATAAGATTTGCAGATTTATACCCCGTACATGAATTTATGAGATTAATTCTGTAAAATTTCTGTAAATCGTCAAAGTCTTTTTTAGATAAATGTTTCATTAATCAAAAGTATAAAGAAATCTTTTAAATTTGCAATGCTTGGGTGATTAGCTCAGTTGGTTTAGAGCACTACCTTGACAGGGTAGGGGTCACTGGTTCGAATCCAGTATCACCCACTATGACAAAGAAAATATTTTTAATACCAATAGTAACATTAGGAATCATTTTTATTATTCTTGGATTAAGATGGATGCTAGTTGATGAGCCTTGGATGCTCGATAAAGTTGCAAATGAAGAAAGGCTTAATATGACTTTCGATCGATTATTTAATGAAGAAATTAATGAGACTCTCCCTGGATATCTTAAGCAAATCTATCGTTTCTTTGGTCTTTGGGTTTCTATAATTGGTCTTTTTATACTCTCTTTTACTAAAACAAAATTTATTGAAAATAAAGCCTTTGCAAAAAACTTACTGATTTGTATAGGGACAATGGTATCATCTGCTCAGGCTATGGCATATTTCCTTATCCCTAGCTCTCCTTTTATTTACCTTGGTTGGGGAAGTATTCTTATGTTTTTAGTCTCATTATGGGGTTATAGAAAACTTTCTTAAAAAGGAAGATTATCTAAATCTATATTTCCACCTGTAATTATAACTCCGATTTTTTTTCCTTTAAACTCATCTTTATTTTTTAAGATTCCAGCTAGTGGAAGTGAACATGACGGTTCACATATTATTTTAAGGCGTTGCCAAATTAATTTCATTGAATCAATTATCTCATCTTCTGTAATTCTTATAATTTTTTTTACTTCATTAAGAATAATAGGAAAATTTTTATCTCCAAGCTGAGTTCTTAAACCATCAGCAATAGTGTTAGTAGTAATATTAGTCTCAATTTTACCACTTATTAAAGATCTATACGCATCATCTACTTCAAAAGGTTCTGTTCCAATTATTGAGCAATCATCTCCAAAATATTTAGCTGCCAAGGCACTTCCAGCTATGAGTCCACCACCACCTATTGGAACTAATATATGATCAAGAGAACCATATTGTTCAATAAGTTCTTTAGAAGCAGTAGCTTGTCCTATTATTACATCTATATTATTTGAAGGATGAATAAAAGTAGCACTCTTAGAATGCACTACATCTTTTGCTGCAGCTTCTCTAGCCTCAAGACTTGATTCACATTCAATTAACTCCCCGCCATAACCTTTAACAGCCTCTTTTTTTATTTCAGGAGCATTTGATGGCATAACTATATACGCCTTTATTCCAATTTTTTTTGCAGCGAGTGAAATTGCCTGAGCATGATTCCCTGAAGAATGAGTAACAACACCGTTACTTTTCTGCTCATCAGAGAGTTTAAGAATCGCATTTGCTGCTCCTCTCATTTTAAATGCACCCATTTTTTGAAAATTTTCACATTTAAAATAAACTTCAGCACCTGTTATTTCATTAATATAACTTGATGTTAAGACAGGAGTATTATGAATAAATGGTTTAATACGATTATGACAATCTATTAAATCTATTTTTTTTACTTCCATTTTATATTACAGCCAATACTTGGTTTCTGTAGATCATTATTTTCAATACCATTAATAAGACAATCAATTGCATTTCTAATATCGTTTCCATTGGATTCAATTTCGTTACCAGGTCTAGAATCATCAAGTTGTCCTCTGTAAACTAATTTTAGATTGTCATCATATAGATAAAAATCAGGAGTACATGCTGCATCATATGCTTTAGCTACCTCTTGACTCTCATCATACAGATACGGGAAATTAAAATCATTTTCAATAGCATTTTTTTTCATTTTTTCAGGACTATCCTCAGGATAATTATTGACATCATTACTTGAGATAGCAATAAATTTTATTTCATCACTTAGGTATTGTTTAGCCAATTTACTTATTGTAGGGTTTACATGCTTAACATATGGACAATGATTACAGATAAACATTATAATTGTTCCAATAGTTCCTTTGTTTTCTTTTAAAGAAAAATTAGAGTCAGAAGTTACATCCATTAGATTAAAATCTGGAGCAATAGATCCAAGAGAAATCATATTTGAAGGAGTTCTTGCCATAGCTTAATTATTAGTTATAATTTTCTCTAATATAAAAAAAGTTCTTATCAACCAAATATTACGTAATAATTAAATTACTAAGTGTTAACTTTGTGTTTCCGTATTAGATCAAATGAAGAAATTAACTAAGAAAGAAAGATTTCAAGAGAGTGTCCTTTCAAAGTTTCATATATATAACAGTATTTTTTCTACTCTTCCATATGAGAGTATTTCAGAGACAGGAAATATATTACCAATTTTCAAAGAATTTTGTAAGTTAGGTTATTCAAAAAAACAAGACCCAAAAACTATAGTTGAAACCTTTTTTATCAAATATTGTGAGGGTTATTCTGAAGATGACAAAATATCATTATTATTTAGGATCATTCAATATATTGAAAGACAAGTAGTTCTTTTTGATGCAATTGAAGATGCATCATTTACTAAAGTAAATAATATGGATGGAGTAGGGACTCTAAGAAATCTAAAAGAATTAGTTGAGTCTTCAAATAAAAAAGAAGATTTAAAAAAATATCTTAAGTCATTCAAAATTAAGCCTGTTTTAACAGCTCACCCCACCCAATTCTATCCCGGTTCAGTATTAGGAATTATAACAGATCTTGCTAATTCAATTGAAAATAATGATCTAACTGAAATTAAAAATTTATTATCCCAGCTAGGAAAAACACCATTTTTTAAACAGAAAAAACCAACGCCCTTCGATGAGGCAGTTAGTCTATCTTGGTATTTAGAAAATGTATTCTATTTCTCAGTAAGTAATATTTTTAAATATATAAAATCAAATATTTTTGATAATGACTTCAATCACTATGACCTTATATCTATTGGATTTTGGCCTGGTGGTGATAGAGATGGAAATCCATTTGTTACTTCAGAAATTACATCTAATACTGCTAAAAAATTAAGAAGTGATATAATAAAGAACTATTACAGAGATGTTAGGGTTTTAAGACGAAAATTAACTTTTAAAAAAGTCGAGGAAGTTATTGTAGATATTGAAAACGCTTTGTGGATAAGCATCTTTGAAACAAATAAAGAGCCTAAAATTAAATTAGAGGTTTTAAAAGAAAAATTAAATTTTATTAAAGAAACCTTAATAAAAGATCATAAATGTTTATTTCTAGATGAACTTCAAGACCTTATAGATAAGGTTAATATTTTTGGATATCATTTTGCATCACTTGATATTAGACAAGACTCATCAATTCACTCAGAAGTATTTAAGAATATAATAGATGTTTACTATAAAGATGAACTGGGTTCTAAATATGAGAAATTCTCAGAGGATAAAAAGATAAAGATACTATCAGGTTTAAATGCACAAATTAATTCAACTAAATTTAAAAATAAAATTGTAAAGTCAACTATTGAGTCTATTGAGCTAATTACCAAAATTCAAAAATCTAATGGTCAAAAAGGATGTCACAGATACATCATTAGCAATAATAGCACCTCAATAAATATTTTTGAAGTTTTTACAATGATGAGATTAATACTTGGAAATAATTTCAATGTAGATGTAGTGCCTCTTTTTGAGTCAGTTTCGGATTTAGAAAATTCTAGTGATGTTATGGATAAGATATACTCTAACAGACTATATATTGATCACCTTAAGAGGAGGGGAAATCTTCAAAATATTATGCTAGGATTTTCAGATGGAACAAAAGATGGTGGATATCTTACTGCCAATTGGAGTATTTTAAAAGCCAAAGAGTCTTTAACTAAAATTTCAAGAAAATATGGAATTAAGGTTATATTTTTTGACGGAAGGGGTGGGCCTCCAGCAAGAGGCGGAGGAAATACACACCAATTCTACAGTTCTTTAGGAGATTTTATTGAATCTGATGAAATCCAACTTACTGTTCAAGGTCAAACTATTAGTTCAAACTTTGGTACAATTAAATCTTCTCAATATAATATGGAGCAATTAATTAGTTCAGGAATTAAAAATAGAATTTTATCTAACTCTGAAGTATTTAATAAAAGAAATAGGAAAACAATTGAAAAACTCTCTTCAATTAGTTATGATGAATATAAAAAATTCAAAGGTCACCCTTCTTTTATACCTTATTTGAAAAAAATGAGCACGATTAAATACTATTCAAAAACTAATATTGGGAGTAGGCCTTCAAAGAGGGGAGATAAAGGTGATGAGTTTAATTTTGACAAATTAAGGGCCATTCCTTTTGTAGGAAGTTGGAATCAACTTAAACAAAATGTTCCTGGGTTTTATGGGTTAGGTTCATCCATAAATTATTTTTACAAGAATAATAAGATAAAGGATGTTAAATTGCTATATCAGGAGGTGCCATTTTTTAGAGCTCTTGTATCAAACAGTATGATGAGCCTGACAAAATCTTTTTTTGAATTAACATCTTATATGAGTAAAGATGAAGAATTTGGAGATTTTTGGAAAATAATTAATGATGAATATATTTTAACAAAAAAAATGTTACTTAAAATTTCTAACTTCAAAGAGCTCATGGAAAATGAGCCCGCAAATAAGCTTTCAATTGAGACAAGAGAATCAATAGTAATGCCTCTAATTACAGTTCAACAATATGCCTTACAAATGGTAAAAGAGATTGAATCAGGTAAAATTAAAAATATAGATAAATCAACATTTGAAAAGATTATAACAAGATCATTATATGGAAACATTAATGCTAGTAGAAACTCTGCATAACTTTTTCTATATTTAATAAATAACTAATAATTATTTAAAATGAGAAAATATATTTTACTATTTGCAATTTTATTTGCATCATGTGATACACAAGTTGAAGAAACTAAAGGTTTTGGTTTTTGGCTTGGTGATGAAAATGAAACATTTGTTGCAGGACCTGCTGAAACAACTAATCTATATAACAAATTTATAGATGCTCATAATCAAAAGGATATAGAAGCTGTAGCATCTATGTTATCTGAAGATCTTGTTATCTATTATTCTGACGGTAGAACTGTTGAAGGTAAATCAGCACATTTGGAAGGTCTTCAATCTTGGTTTGACCAAACATCACCTTCATTTAATCCTTTTTGGGGAATGCCTTATGAAGGAGTTAATAATGGGGAGACATGGATGATTGCTGGACACCAAACATTAACAACAGTAGATGGAGTTGAAACCTCTACTGGAACTATGCTAGATATTCAGTTTACTGACGGACTAGTTAGTTTGATAATTGTTTACGATAGACAGACTCAACCTGCTGAATAAAACATATTGGATTTAATACTTCTAGTCTTAGGTCTAATATTATGTTTAATTGGAATTGTTGGGAGCTTTATCCCAGTTATACCTGGCCCAGTAACTGCTTGGCTAGGTATTTTACTTTTATATCTAACAACAGCAGTTGAGTTTAACTTAAACTTTATCTTAATTACTCTAACCGTAGCTGTATCTGTTGGAATTCTAGACTATATTATTCCAATATTAGGTGTAAAAAAGTTAGGTGGAACTAGATCTGGTCAAATTGGAACTACTGTTGGTTTGATTGTAGCCTTAATAATTTTAGGTCCTATAGGAATTATTATTGGTCCATTTATGGGAGCATTATTAGGTGAAATGTCAACAAAAAAATCTTTTCAAGATTCAATAAAACCTGCTTTTGGATCATTTGTTGGTGTCATTGCAGGAAGTGTTATTAAATTTTTAATTAGTCTAAGTTTCCTATTTTTTTATTTTGATATTTTTTGGGGATATCGCGAGAGTTTCTTTTAAAATAATTTCCTAAATTGAATTTACCAATTATATAATTACATTGAAAAAATTTGAAAAAACCTTTTTTGCATCATGGACAGACCTAGATCCTAATTGGCATGTTGCTAATCATGCATATATAAAATATGCAGCTGATACAAGAGTTTCCTTTTTCTCTTTCATTAAATTAAATAAAGATGTTTTTGAAAATTTTAAAATTGGACCAGTGTTGTTCTATGAACATATTCATTATTACAAGGAAATTTTAATTGAAGTTGAATTTAGAATTAATATTGAGATAAATGGATACAGTGAAGATGGAAGATTCTTTTCTTTATTTCAAAATTTTTATGATAATGATGGAAATCATCTTGCTCATCTTGATCTTGCATTTGGCCTTATAAATACAGAGACAAGGAAACTGACATCAATGCCGAAGCAATCTTTTGAAATTATTAAGAACTGCCCAAAATCAGATTCTTTTAAAATACTAACCAAAGAGAATATGAGAAAGCACGGGAAGTATCCAAAAAATATGATTGATGAGCAGTAATAATGAAGTATTATTATTCTTTATGTTATTAATTTAAATTGATAATTTAACAAAAAATGAAAATTATATGAAAGAAAAATATTGGAAAAAAAATATTATGTATTTAAGAATACTTTTAACGATTTGGTTTATCTCATCTTTCGGATTTGGAATCTTATTTGCAGAAAATCTCAACTCAATTTTTTTAGGAGGTTTTCCTCTTGGATTTTGGTTTGCACAACAGGGTTCAATCTACATATTTGTAATGCTAATTTTCATATATGTTTATTTAATGAACAAATTAGATAAAGAACACAATTTAGAAGAATAATATGGATGCACAATTTTGGACATATTTATTAGTTGGTGTAACCTTTTCGCTCTACATCGGAATAGCAATATGGTCAAGAGCTCAAAGCACCAAGGAGTTTTATGTTGCGGGTGGAGGTATACATCCCATCATAAATGGAATGGCAACTGCTGCTGATTGGATGTCCGCTGCTTCATTCATCTCTATGGCTGGAATCATTTCATTTCTTGGCTATGGTGGTTCTCAATACTTAATGGGATGGACAGGTGGATATGTTTTATTAGCACTATGTTTAGCTCCATACCTTAGAAAATTTGGTAAGTTTACAGTTCCTGATTTTATTGGTGAAAGATACTATTCGCAGACGGCTAGAACAGTAGCATTGATCTGTGCAATTTTTGTCTCATTTACATATGTTGTTGGTCAAATGAAAGGGGTAGGTGTCGCATTTTCAAGATTTTTAGAAATACCTTATGATTTAGGAGTTGTTATTGGTATTGGTATTGTCTTTTTCTATGCAGTGCTTGGTGGAATGAAGGGAATAACTTATACTCAAGTTGCACAGTATTGTGTTTTAATATTTGCATTTACTGTTCCAGCAATTTTTATTTCTCTTCAAGCTACTGGAAATCCAATACCTCAAATTGGATTTGGAAGTAAAACATTAGATGGAGTATATCTATTAGAAAACTTAAACCAACTATCCGTAGATCTTGGATTTGAGAAATATACCGATATTAATCGTACAACCTTAATAAATGTATTTTTTATAACGGCAGCTCTTATGTTTGGAACAGCAGGTCTTCCTCATGTAATTGTAAGATTTTTTACTGTTCCAAAAGTTAGAGATGCAAGAATTTCTGCAGGATGGGCTCTATTGTTTATATCATTACTTTATACAACTGCTCCTGCAGTTGCAGCTTTTGCCAAGGTGAATTTGATTAATACAGTATCAAATGCTAAATATGCTGAGATGCCTCAATGGTTCAAGAATTGGGAAAACACCGGACTTCTTGAATTTGATGATAAAAATGCTGATGGAGTTATTCAATATGTAGCAGACACTCAAGTGAATGAATTAACCATTGATAGAGATATTATGGTTTTAGCAAATCCAGAAATTGCTAATTTACCGGCATGGGTGATTGGATTAATAGTTGCAGGAGGACTAGCTGCTGCACTTTCAACAGCTGCTGGTCTACTTCTAGTAATCTCAACATCTATATCACACGATTTGTTGAAAAAGAATATTAATCCAAATATTTCCGAAAAAGGAGAATTATGGGCTGCAAGAATTTCTATAGCTGTAGCAGTAGTTGCTGCTGGTCTTGCAGGTCTAAACCCTCCAGGTTTTGTTGCAGAGGTTGTTGCATTAGCATTTGGCTTGGCAGCTTCATCTTTTTTTCCAGCTATTATTTTAGGAATTTTTGATAAAAAAATGAATAAACAGGGAGCTTTATCTGGAATGATAATAGGAATAGTTTTTACAACTATATATATATTTTATTTCAAGCCTCAACTTGGTGGCCCAGGTTTGCCAGAAAATTACTTATTTGGAATATCTCCTGAAGGTATAGGAACAATCGGTATGATTATTAACTTTATCGTATCTTTAATTGTATCAAGAATGACAAGACCTACACCAGATAAAATAAAAGATTTAGTTGAAAGTATAAGATATCCTAAATAGACATGCAAAGAATTACTAGTCTTTCCGATTACTTTAAAAAATATGAGCAAAGTGAAAAAGATCCTGAAAAATTTTGGTCTGAGATTGCCGACACTTTTATATGGAAAAAAAAGTGGGACAAGGTATTAGATTGGAATTTTGAGAGTGTAGATATTAAGTGGTTTAAAAATGGAAAGCTTAATATAACTGAAAACATTTTTGAAAGGAATTTAAAAGAACGTGGTGATAAAACAGCAATTATTTGGGAACCAAATGATCCAAATGAGCCCGCAATTTATTTAACATATAACGAGCTTTATGAAGAAACTTGTAAGTTTTCAAATGCTCTCAGAGACAAAGGAGTTAAAAAAGGAGATCGAGTAATCATATATATGCCAATGGTACCTGAGGCAGCAATTGCAATGTTAGCATGTGCTAGAGTTGGTGCTGTTCACTCTGTTGTTTTTGCAGGTTTTTCATCTACCTCTCTTGCCGACAGAATAAATGACTGTCAAGCAAAAATGATACTAACTTCTGATGGTAATTTTAGGGGCAATAAAACCATTCCTGTTAAACCTGTTGTTGATGAGGCGCTTGAAAAGTGTTCGACAATTGAAAGTGTTATTGTATTAGAGAGAACAAAACAAAAAGTTAATATGAAAGAGGGAAGAGACTATTGGTGGCATGATTGTATTAGTGGTATTTCCTCAGAATGTGCTCCCGAGATTCTAGATTCAGAGGATATGCTGTTTATATTATATACTTCTGGATCAACAGGAAAACCTAAAGGGGTTGTTCATTCCTCTGCTGGATATATGGTATATTCTGCATATACATTCCTCAATGTATTTCAATATGATGAAGATGATATATATTGGTGTACAGCAGATGTTGGCTGGATAACTGGTCATTCATATATAGTATATGGACCCCTGCTTTGCGGTGCTACTTCTGTAATGTTTGAAGGAGTTCCAACATATCCTAATGTTAGTAGGTTCTGGGATGTTGTTGATAAATATAAAGTCAATCAATTTTACACTGCTCCTACTGCAATTAGAGCACTTCAAGCTCATGGACTAGAACCTTTAAAAAATAACTCTTTAGATTCTTTAAAGGTAATAGGGTCTGTTGGAGAACCTATTAATGAGGAAGCTTGGCATTGGTATCATGATAATATTGGAAAAGGAAATTGCCCTTTAGTTGATACATGGTGGCAGACTGAAACTGGCGGTATAATGATTTCTGCACTTGCTGGAATAACTCCAAATAAACCAGCCCATGCATCTCTTCCTTTGCCTGGAATTCAACCTGTAATTGTTGATTCGGATGGAAATGAATTAATTGATAATAATGTTCAAGGTAATTTATGTATTAAATTTCCATGGCCATCAATATTAAGAACTACTTATGGAGATCACCAAAGATGTATAGATACTTACTTCTCTCATTACAAGGGTATGTATTTTACTGGAGATGGTGTAAAAAGAGATCATGATGGGTACTTGAGAATCCTGGGAAGAGTAGACGATGTAATAAATGTCTCGGGTCATAGAATGGGAACTGCAGAGATTGAAAATGCAATAAACGAACATGAGGAAGTAATTGAATCTGCAGTAGTTGGTTATCCTCACGAAATTAAGGGTGAAGGAATATATGCATATGTTATAGTTAATTCTAAATCATCAGATGACTTAATTAAAAGTGAAATTACAGATGTTGTAAGAAGAGTTATTGGGCCTATTGCAAAACCAGATAAAATTCAAATTGTAAGTGGTTTACCAAAGACAAGATCGGGTAAAATTATGAGAAGGATTCTTAGGAAAGTCGCAAGTAACGATTTTGATAATTTAGGTGATACATCAACTTTACTTAACCCAGATGTTGTTGATGAAATTATTAAAGGCTCTAGTAATTAATAAGCCTCTCTAAACCAATCCCTCTTGATCCCTTAATCAATATATTCATTGAATGAAGATCATATAAATTTATTGATTTAGACATTTCATCCAAAGACTTGAATTTTTCAATATGTACTTCTTTACTTTTGCAGTTGAAAAAAATATTACCAACGAGATAAACTTTTTTATAATTTTTATTATCAATTAAGTCAACAATATCTTGATGCTCTTTGTCAGAGTGTTCTCCTAGTTCAAACATATCACCAAGAACTAATACCTTATTTGAAATTAATTCTTTATCAAAATTAGATATTGAAGCTTTCATACTAGTTGGGTTAGCATTGTATGCATCTAGATAGATTTTATTAGAACCAAATTGGATTATTTCAGATCTATTAGAATCATTTTTAAATACATCAAGACCTTTTTGAATTTCTTCATTTGTCAAATCAAGAAATTTACCTATTGATACGCTTGATGCTATATTAGAGAAATTATAGTCTCCATAAATATTTGATCTAAATTCATAATCTTCACTTTTTAGGATTAATTGATTATCCCTTTTAATATAGTCAAATGTATATTCTGAATCTTGTTTTTCACCAAAGGTCACTGCTAGATCTCCTTTACAATTTTCAACCTGTAGTTTATCATCATTATTCAAAATTATATGACCATAATTTTGAGTTAAGTAGTCAAACATTTCAGTTTTTCCTTTAATTACCCCTTCAAATCCACCAAAACCTTCTAGATGGGCTTTACCATAGTTTGTAATTAATCCAATATCTGGCATTGCAATTTCACATAGATTCTCTATCTCTCCAACATGATTAGCTCCCATCTCGATAATTGCAATATCAACTTCTTCATTTATATCAAAAAGAGAAAGGGGAACTCCAATATGATTATTTAAGTTACCTTTTGTTTTAATGACATTATACTTTTGAGAAAGTATTGAATAAATTAGATTTTTAGTAGTTGTTTTTCCATTACTACCAGTAACTCCAATTATTTTTGTGTCATATTGAGACCTATGATAACAACTTAAATCCTGAAGAGCTTTAAGAGAGTCTTCAACGTATATAAGATTTTGATTTTTATTTAAAATACTTTTATCATCAATTATACTATAACTAGCACCTTTATCTAATGCTTCCAGAGCAAAATTATTACCATTAAAATTTTTACCTTTTAATGAAAAAAAAATTTGATTACTGATAAGATTTCTTGTATCAATTGAAACTCCGCTTGATGAAGTAAATAATGAATATAATTTTTTCGTGTCCAATCTAATTTTATTGCAATATACTAAAGAAATGAGTATTTTTGCTTCGTCTTATACTAACAGACTTCAACTAATTTATATGAAAAAAATAACTGGAAAGACTTATTTGGATTGGTATGAAAATATGCTTTTATGGAGAAAGTTTGAAGATAAACTCGCTGCAAAATATATTCAACAAAAGATTAGAGGCTTCCTTCATCTCTATAATGGTCAAGAAGCTGTTCTAGCTGGATGCCTTCACTCAATAGATCCGAAGAAAGACCGTATGATAAGTTCTTACAGGAGTCATGTGCATGCTATTGGGCTCGGAGAAGATCCAAAGTTTGTTATGGCTGAACTATTTGGAAAAGCAACAGGAACTTCAGGTGGATTGGGTGGTTCTATGCATATTTTTTCAAAAAAATATAACTTCTTCGGTGGACATGGAATTGTTGGTGGACAAATACCTTTAGGTACAGGAATCGCTTTTGGAGATAAGTATTTTAATAGAGATAGTGTTACACTATGTTTTCTAGGTGATGGTGGTATACGTCAAGGTGCATTTCATGAATCTATCAATCTTGCTGCTTTGTGGAAACTTCCGGTTATATATATCGTTGAAAATAATGGATATGCAATGGGAACATCTGTGGCTAGAACAACAAGCCAAGAAGATTTGTGGAAATTGGGTGAGCCATATGAAATGCCATCAATGCCTGTTGACGGAATGGATCCTGTTAAAGTTGCTGAGGCTATTGACAAGTGTGCTAAACATGCAAGGTCAGGTAAAGGACCTTCTCTACTAGACGTAAAGACTTATAGATATAGAGGACATTCAATGTCGGATGCTCAACAATATAGAACTAAAGAAGAAGTTGAAGAGTATAGAAAAATTGATCCTATTACTCAAGTTGAAAAAATTATTCTATCAAAGAAGTATGGAACAAAATCTGATATTGAAAAAATAGATAAAAAAGTAAAGAAAATTATTGCTGATTGTGAAGAATTCTCTGAATCTTCACCTTTCCCTGATAAGTCAATTATGTACGATGTTGTATATGAGCAAAAAGATTACCCTTTCATTAAACATAAAATAGATTAAGATGGCTGAAGTTATAAATATGCCAAGATTGAGTGATACCATGGAAGAGGGAACTCTTGCAAAGTGGTTTAAAAAAGTAGGGGATTCAGTAAAAGAGGGTGAAATTCTAGCTGAAATTGAAACAGATAAGGCTACTATGGAGTTTGAATCTTTTCATGATGGTGTTCTACTTCATATCGGAATTGACGAAGGCTCAACCGCTCCTGTCGATAGTATAATAGCTGTTATTGGAGCAAAGGGTGAAGATATTTCGTCAATTATTAAAGGTAGTAATACAATAAAGGAAGAGCCAAAACCAGAGGTAAAGGAAGAGCCAAAACCAGAGGTAAAGGAAGAGCCAAAACCAGAGTTTAAGGATGAGGTGAAATCAGCTTTAGTGTCAAATGAATCAGCTGATAGGATCTTAATATCTCCACTTGCTAAAAAGTTGGCAAATGAAAAAGGAATTGATATTAAATCAGTTAAAGGTTCAGGAGATAATGGTAGAATTATAAAGAGAGATATTGATTCATATAAGTCTTCTGATTATTCTCAATTTATTCAACCAAGACCAAGTATTACAGAATCATCTAATGAGTCTCAAAACTCTACGATGAGAAAAGCTATTGCAAAAAGATTATCAGACTCTAAGTTTTCTGCACCTCATTATTATCTAAATGTAGAATGTGAGATGGATAATATGATCTCTTTCAGAAATCAATTCATTAATACTCAAAATATAAAAATCTCATTTAATGATATTATTGCTAAAGCTGTATCGCTTTCACTAGCTAGACATCCAAAGGTAAATTCTAGATGGTATGATGAAAAAATTGTTTTTTATGATCATGTTCATCTAGGGGTAGCTGTTGCAGTTGATGATGGTCTAATCGTCCCAGTTGTTAAATATGCAAATTCTAAAAACTTACCTGAAATTAATGAAGAGATCAAAGATTTTGCTGTGCGTGCAAAAAATAAAAAATTAACTCCTGCTGAGATTGAAGGAAGTACTTTCACAATTTCAAATCTAGGTATGTTTGGAATTGAAAGTTTTACTTCTATAATAAACCAACCTAATTCTGCTATACTTTCAATAGGAGCAATCATTGAGAAACCTATTGTAAAAAACAGCGATATAGTAATTGGAAACACAATGAAATTAACTCTAGCATGTGATCATAGGGCTGTTGATGGTGCTACAGGTTCACTATTCTTAAAAACTCTCAAAGAGTATATTGAAAACCCAGTCTCAATTCTAATCTAATGAAGACTATTGTAGTAACTGGAACAAGCTCTGGCATAGGACATCAAATATGCATTCAAGCTGCAAAAATGAATTTTCATGTTATATCGGTTTCAAGAAATATTGAACCATTGAAAGATATAGGTGGTATTGAATCATTTTCAATAGACATTACAAATAAAAATTCTATTGATGAGTTTATTACGAATTTGAAAAGTAGAAAAATTAAAATTGATATTTTGATAAATAATGCTGGGTATCTTGTTAGTGAGTTATTTGGTGATACCACATATGACTCTTTTAAAAAAACATTTGATGTAAACGTGTTTGGGCTAGCAGAAATTACTAGATCTCTTATCCCAATAATTAATTTAGATGGCCATGTTATTAATATCAGTAGTATTGGAGGTGTTAATGGTTCTAAGAAGTTCCCTGGCTTATCAGCATACTCTAGCAGCAAAGCAGCAGTAATAGCTTTAACTGAAGTCTTAGCTGAGGAACATCAAAATGGACCATCGTTCAATGTTCTTGCTTTAGGTGCTGTTCAAACAAAAATGCTTAAAGAGGCGTTTCCAGATTATAACGTAGATACAAAGCCAGAAGAAATGGCAAAGTATATTCTTGATTTTGCCATTAATGGTAATAAATTATTTAATGGTAAATTAATTTCTGTATCAAACTCTAATCCTTAAGATTTATTTTTTCTGGGAGAGTTTAACCTTTTTAAATAATTCTGAAGAATAAACAAAATCGTTTATCAATTTATCATCTGTATTTAATATTTCTTCATTATTACCTTCCCATATTTTTTTCCCTTCGACTAAGAAGATAATTTTATCACCAATTTCCATTACGGAATTCATATCATGAGTGTTAATAATAGTAGTAATATTATACTCAACGGTAATCTCTTGAATCAACTTATCAATTATAATTGCAGTTTTAGGATCTAAACCTGAATTTGGTTCATCACAAAAAAGATACTTTGGGTTAAGTACAATAGCTCTGGCAATTGCAACTCTTTTCTTCATACCTCCCGATATTTCTGAGGGAAACTTATTATCAACATCCTTTAGATCTACACGATGAATTACTTCTCTAGCTCTTTCAATCATTTTTGATTGAGACATATTTGAAAACATCCTTAAAGGAAATATAATATTATCTAGAACTGACATAGAATCAAATAAAGCACTACCCTGGAAAACCATTCCCATCTGTTTTCTTAAATCTGAAACCTCTGAAATCTCATCTTTATTAAACTTTTTTCCATCGTACAGAATCTCTCCATTATCAACTTTATGAAGACCAAGAAGACATTTCATTAGGACAGTTTTACCTGATCCACTTTGACCAATAATTAGATTAGTTTTTCCTTTATCAAAAGTTGCTGATATATCTTCAATAATTTTATGATTATCAAAAGATTTCGATATTTTATTTATCTCTATCATTATGCCAGAAGAAGTTGAGTTACAATAAAGTTAATAATGATAATAACACTACTTGTCCAAACAAATGAAATATTACTGGCCTTACCTACTTCAAGTGCTCCACCTTTCATGAAAAATCCATGATATGAGGGAATAGTTGCTAGAACAAATGCAAATAAAATTGTTTTAATGTAAGTGTAGATAATATGAAATACTTTAAAGTCAAGTTGGATCCCTTGAATGAAATCAAAGCTTGTTGAGAAACCAGCATAGACACTTGCAATATATCCGCCAAGTATACCTAGAAACATTGCTAAAGTAATTAAAAAAGGATATAGTAGTAATGATATTATTTTAGGAAAAATAAGATAATTAAATGAGTTAATGCCCATTACCTCCAGAGCATCAATCTGTTCAGTTACTCTCATAGTTCCAATACTCGATGTAATAAATGAGCCAACTTTACCAGCCATTATAATGGAAATAAGGGTTGGTGCAAACTCCAATATCACAGATTGTCTTGTTGCAAATCCTATAAGGTTTCCAGGAAGTAATGGATTTTCAATAGCTAAAGCTGTTTGAATTGCTACAACCCCACCAATTAGAAAGGACATAAAAGCAACAATACCAATTGATCCTAATATTAGATCCTCAATTTCTTGAAAAATCAATTTTTTAAGTACACTCCACTTGGTAAATTTAGAGAAAGTATACCTTATCATTAAGAAGTATCTACCAATATGAAAAAGAATTCTCATCTGGTTTCTAAACTTTATATGTTATAGCATTAATATTCATTCCAGCACCGACACTAGCAAACATAATAATATCCCCTTTGGAAACCTTATGACCTTGATAATTAGTTTTTTTAACTAGATCAAAAAGAGTAGGAATAGTTGCAACTGAACTATTTCCAAACTCCTCAATATTCATTGGAAGAATATCTTTGGGTGCAGATGTTTTATATAGTCTAAAGAATCTTTTGATAATAGCCTCATCCATTTTTTTATTTGCCTGATGGATAAATATCTTTTTTAGGTTCTCAATTTTACAATTAGTATCATCAAAACAAGATTTCATTGCTACTGGAACATTTGTAAGAGCAAATTCATATACTCTTCTTCCTTGCATTTTAATAAACTTCTGATCACTTTTTGTCCTTGAATTAGTATCGTATGAATTCCCATAAAAGATAAAATCATTTTCACCTTCGTAAGTAAATGTAGCAGACTTATGGGATAATATTCCACCATCATATGAACTGTCACTTTCTAAAATTATTGCACCAGCTCCATCTGCATATATCATTGAGTCTCTATCATTTTCATCTAGTATTCTGGAAAGAGTATCACAACCTATGACTAAACATTTTTTTGCCATACCTGATTTGATAAATGATTTAGCTTGAATGACTCCTTCAACCCATCCTGGACAACCACAGATAATATCATATGCCACACAATTAGAATTCTTAATTTTAAGCTTTGCCTTAACTTTTGAGGCAATTGATGGTAATGTGTCTACCTGTCCACTTCTGCATGATATATCTCCTGTATTATGAGCAACAATGATATAATCAAGTGTCTCCTGATCTAATTTTGAGTCCTTGATTGCAATGCTAGCAGCTTCAGCAGCTAAATCAGAAGAATTTATTTCATCAGGGGCATATCTTCGTTCAACAATACCAGTAATTGATTTAAATTTTTCTATAATCTCAGCATTTGAACTTTGAATATTATTCCCATCTTGGCCAAGGAATTTATTTTTGAGAAAATCTGAATTTGTTTTTGTGATATCTGGTATGCAGCTTCCTGTCCCAGTTATTCTGTAGTTCATTTTATAAAATTACTTAAATTATTGATAAGTCTCAATAGGTGGGCAGCTACAAATTAAATTTCTATCACCGTATGCTTCATCAACCCGTCTTACTGAGGGCCAAAATTTATTAGTTTTCAAGTAATCTTTTGGGAAAGACGCATCCTCTCTAGAATATTCATAATTCCATTCGCTTGAAGTTAGCATTTTTTGAGTGTGAGGAGAATTCTTCAACATTTCTCTATCTGATTCATTATTTGAGGTAATCTCAAAATAGATCGAATTAAGTGCCTCACAAAATCTGTTTATCTCATTTAAATTTTCACTTTCAGTTGGTTCAATCATCATAGTTCCAGGGACAGGGAATGAAACAGTTGGAGCATGAAACCCATAGTCTATCAATCTCTTTGCAATATCTACTACTTCAATATTATATTTTTTAAATTCTCTACAGTCAATTATAAATTCATGAGCAGATCTTCCATTTTCTCCACTATACAGAATTTTAAAGTTTTTTTCAAGTTTTGTCTTCATATAGTTAGCATTAACGATTGCAATTTCAGTTGAATTCTTTACACCTAATTTACCTAACATTCTAATGTAGCCGTAAGAAATTAAACAAACTAATGCAGAACCCCAGGGTGCAGATGAAATTGCATCAATAGGATGCTCACCACCTGAGGGTATAATTGGATTTGAGGGAAGAAAATCTTTAAGGTGATCAGCAACACAAATTGGCCCCACACCTGGACCACCACCTCCATGGGGTATTGAAAAAGTCTTATGAAGATTTAAATGACAAACATCTGCTCCAATTAATTTTGGACTTGTCAGCCCAACTTGAGCATTCATATTAGCACCATCCATATATACTTGTCCACCATTTTGATGAATAAGTTCATTTATTAACTGAATTTCAGACTCAAATACTCCATGAGTTGAGGGATAAGTTATCATCAAGGCAGCTAAATTATCTTTGTGCTCTGCAATTTTTGATTTTAAATCATTTACATCAATATTACCTCTTTCATCAGTTGCTATTACTACAACTTTTAATCCAGCCATAATTGCAGATGCGGGGTTAGTGCCATGAGCAGAAGAAGGAATTAAACATATATTTCTATGTTCTTCTCCTATTTTATTCAAGTAAGATTTTATGACCATTAATCCGCTATATTCTCCTTGAGCTCCAGAATTAGGTTGAAGAGAGGTAGCTGAAAATCCAGTTATCTCACTTAAATAATTTTCTAACTTATCAATTACTTCATGATATCCTTGAGCTTGATTGGTCGGTACAAATGGATGAATGCTATTCCATTCACTCCAGCTCAGAGGAATCATCTCAGAGGCTGCATTAAGTTTCATTGTACATGAGCCAAGAGAAATCATAGATTGGGTAAGAGATAGATCTTTATTTTCAAGAGACTTAATATATCTCATCAAAGAGGTCTCAGAGTGATAGGAATTAAAAACAGGATGAGATAAAATCTCTGATTTTCTATCATTTTCTGTCAACTGTTTATTTGGGAAATCAATATGATTAGATTTCTGTCCAACAAATTCCTCAAAAATTGACACTACTAAGTCTAGGTCTTTTAAATCTGTCTTCTCATTTACAGATATTGATATTTCATTATCTGAATGATAACAAAGATTAATCTCTTTTGATAGTGCAATTTTTTGAATAGATTTAGATTCCGAAATTATTGTAATTGTATCAAAGAATTTAGAATATTTTATTTTTATACCCAGGGATAAAATTTTATTAAATAAATAAACAGCCTTATTATGGATTGAACTAGATATATTTCTAAGTCCCTTTGATCCATGATAAACAGCATACATGCCAGCCATAACTGCAAGTAGAACTTGAGCTGTACAAATATTTGAGGTTGCCCTATCTCTTTTTATATGCTGTTCTCTAGTTTGTAATGCCATCCTTAGAGCATAGTCACCATCAACATCTTTTGTAACACCAATAATTCTGCCTGGAATATTTCTTTTATATTTCTCTTTTGTAGCAAAAAAAGCTGCATGAGGCCCACCATAACCGAGAGGAATCCCAAATCTTTGAGTAGTTCCAACTACAACATCAATTTTTTCTGGATTTGGAGGTTCAATAATGACTAGGGACATTATGTCAACAGCTAATACTGTTTTAAAATCATCATTTTTTATTTCAGACAAAATATTATCAATATTTGGTAGGTTCCCATCTTTACCTGGATACTGAATAATACATCCAAAATAATCGTTGGAATTTATGTTTTCCAAATCATCTATTACAATTTCAATGCCCAACGGATAAGATCTTGTTTTTAGGACAGAAAGAGTTTGAGGAAGAATGTTTGAATCAACAAAAAATTTAGATAGGTTTTTAGATTTCTGGTCTCTTGACCTATTGTTATACATCATAATCATTGCCTCAGCAGCAGATGTGCCTTCATCTAGTAAAGAAGCATTTGCAATTTCCATTTTCGTTAAATCACAGATCATAGTTTGGAAATTCAATAGTGCTTCAAGTCTACCTTGAGCAATTTCAGGCTGATAAGGTGTGTAGGCTGTGTACCAACCTGGGTTTTCTAATATATTTCTTTGAATAACTGAAGGAGTAAAAGTATCGTGATAACCTAAGCCAATATATGTTTTAAAATTTTTATTTAACGATGAAAACTTTTTAATTTCTTTTAGAAATTCCATTTCAGAAATTGCATCCGGAATATTTAAATCGGTTTTTAGCCTAATTTTATCAGGAATCGTTTGAGTTAGCAAGTCCTCAATTGATCTAACGCCAATTGTTTTTAGCATATCATTTAACTCAGAAGTGCTTGGGCCGATATGTCTTCGAGAAAAATTTTCTTTATACATTAAAACTTTTTAGCAAAAATATGTAATATTGAATACTATAATAATAATGTTCATTAAATGTTAAAACTTTTTTTTTATACTCTATTAGTTTTCTTACAAGCTCCTATAATACAGGATATTAACAAAGAGGAGGTTAATAATCTAATAGAGAATAAGAGTGTAATTATAATTGACCTTAGAACTTACAAAGAATTTAGTCAGGGAAGTATAAAAAACTCATTTAATATTGACTTCCAAAAAAGAGAATTTATTGATAATATTAACTCACTTGATAAGGATAAAGAATATATTATTTATTGCATGTCAGGAAATAGGAGCGAAAAGGCAAGTTTAATTATGAAATCTCTTGGTTTTAAAATCATATATCATTATAAAAAAGGCTATAATGACTGGGTTAAGGATTAGGATTTTTTCTTAAGGTTCTTGCTACTCTCAATTACACTATCTTCAAGATCTTTTTTGTAATTTTTAACTTTTTCTGAAATAATTGAATCAAAAGATCCAATTATTTGAGCAGCAAGAATTCCAGCATTTTTTGATCCATTAAGAGCTACTGTAGCTACAGGTACTCCACCAGGCATCTGTAAAATTGATAAAATTGAATCCCAACCATCAATTGAATTTCTAGATTTGATTGGTACGCCAATGACTGGGAGACTGGTTATTGAGGCAACCATTCCAGGTAAATGAGCTGCACCGCCAGCTCCAGCTATAATAACTTTAATTCCATTTTTTTCAGCGTTTGTTGCATATTCAATCATTTTTTTAGGTGTTCTGTGAGCTGACACAATATCATACTCGGTTTCAATACCAAAGGATTTTAAAATAACAATTGCATCCTTCATTACATCGAAGTCAGATTTACTACCCATTATAATTGCTACTTGACTCATTTTTTTGATGTTATTATTACTGTATCTTTAACCTCTTTTGCTAGCTTTCTAGCTCTATCTAAATCTTTATTAATAATTGTTATATGCCCCATTTTTCTATTTGGCTTAGATTCAAATTTACCGTAAATATGAGGATTAACACCCTCTATTCCAATAATTTGATCAAAATTTTTATAGACTACTTGTCCTTCTGAATTAGAATCTCCTACAAGATTTACCATAACAGAATTTTCTAAAATTTTAGTACTTCCAAGAGGTAAATCTAGGATTGATCTTAAAAATTGTTCAAATTGACTTGTATAGGAACCCTCAATTGAAAAATGATAACTATTGTGTGGTCTGGGCGCGACCTCATTAACTAGCAATTCATCTTCACTTGTTAAAAACATTTCTACTGCTAAAATTCCAATAATATTAAATTTTTCAGAAACTTTATATGCAAGATTTTCTGCTTTTAATTTAATGTTATCATCAACTTGAGCTGGAGATAGAATATACTCAACTTGATTAGATTTTTTATTAAACTCCATTTCAACTGCAGGATAAACCACTCTTTCTCCAGACTCTCTAGAAGCAACCATGACTGAGATTTCTTTTTTTATATCAATTAATTCCTCAATTATACAATGAGAATTAGTAATCTCTTCTAAGCTTTTGTTGTCAACTATTTTCTTTACACCATATCCATCATATCCCATCTTAGATGCCTTCCATATAAAAGGGAAGGATATCTCGCCCCTACTTATCTTGTTTTTAATCTCATCACTTCCTGTTAAAACATTAAAGGATGAAGTAGGAATTTCGTGATTTTGATAAAACTTTTTTTGCTTTGACTTATCTTGAATAATTTCTATTACACTGGCTTGCGGGTAAACCTTCTTATTTAAAGATTCTAAATGTTTTAATGCTTCAACATTAACATTTTCTATCTCAATGGTGATTATGTCAGACAGTTTACCAAATTTAACAATAGTCTCATAGTCCATTAAATCACCTTCAAAAAATCTTTTACAAAGTTTACTTGATGGGCAATTTTTATTTGGGTCAAGTACAAAAACATCAAGCCCCCATCTATTTGAAACATCAAGTACCATTTTACCAAGTTGACCCCCACCTAATATTCCAATTCTCTTTTTTTCAGCAAACATTTGGCAAAAATAAGCATAACTTTAAACACAGTAAAGAATACGAAACATTTTAAATATCTTTGTCCCTATGTTTAATATTGTAATTTTTGGAAAACCAGGATCTGGTAAAGGAACTCAGGCCAACTTTCTCAAGGAAAAATATAATCTATATCATATTTCAACTGGAGATTTATTTAGAAAAAATATTAGTAATCAAACTAAACTAGGAATTGAAGCAAAATCTTACCTAGATAATGGAGATCTAGTTCCTGATTCAGTAACAATTAAGATGTTGGAGAATGAAGTTCTATCAAATAAAGAAGCAAATGGATATATATTTGATGGGTTTCCAAGAACCTTAAACCAAGCTGAATCTTTAGATGACTTTTTAAGTTCAATTAATTTAAAGATAAATGCTACAATTGCACTTGATGTTAACGAGGATGAACTAATTACAAGATTGCTGGATCGTGGTAAAACTACCAATAGATCTGACGACCAGGATATAGAAAAAATTAAAAATAGATTCAACGAGTATAATACAAAAACTTCTATACTTATAAATTTCTACAGTAAACAAGATAAATTCTTTTCAGTTGATGGTAAAGGTTCAGTCAATGATATCACTTTAAGACTTTTTGGTTTAGTAGATAGCTTAATCTAATGTTATGATAGTTGATAACTTTGTAGATTATGTAAAGCTTACTGTTAAATCAGGCAAGGGAGGAAGAGGTTCTACTCATTTAAGACGAGAAAAATACGTCCCAAAAGGAGGTCCTGATGGTGGAGATGGTGGAGATGGTGGAGGTATAATTGTTGTTGGGGATTCAAACCTATGGACTCTCCAAAGTTTTAGATTTAAAAAACATTTTAAGGCAGGTAATGGTGGAGATGGCAGTGGCTCAAAAAAATCAGGTTTAAGTGGAAAAAACATTTTAATTAAAGTACCTCTTGGAACTATTATCAAGGATTCAATAACTGAAAAAACTATACTTGAAATAAACGAGGATAAAGAAGAAATTGTCTTGTTGAGAGGAGGAAAAGGCGGTCTAGGAAATTCCCATTTTAAATCTCCAACAAATCAAACCCCTAGGTATTCTCAATCAGGTCTACCAGGTCAAGAACTTCAGATAACTCTTGAATTAAAGGTGCTTGCTGATGTTGGACTTGTTGGATATCCTAATGTTGGTAAGTCAACATTATTATCAGTTTTGTCTGATGCTAAACCAAAAATTGCTGATTATGAGTTTACAACTTTAAAACCAAACCTTGGAATAGTGTCAATGTCAGACTATAGATCATTTGTAATGGCAGATATACCTGGAATAATTGAGGGAGCTAGTGAGGGCAGAGGTCTAGGACACTATTTTTTAAGACACATTGAACGAAATTCTATTCTCCTTTATATTATTCCTGTAGATTCTAAGAATGTGAAGAAAGATTTTGAAGTTTTGAAAAAAGAGCTTACCAAATATAATCCTGAACTAGCTGATAAAGATTTTATAATTGCTTTTAGTAAATCAGATCTAATGGATGAGGAGCTATTAGAAGAATTTCAAAATATCTTAAAAAATGAATTTAAATCAATTCCATTTACTATATTTTCATCTGTAAGCTCATATGGCATAAATAGTCTAAAAGAGATACTTTGGAAAACACTAAATCAAAAAAATAGTTATGAATATTAAAAATGCACAAAAAAAAGTTGATCAGTGGATAAATGAACATGGTGTTCGATATTTTAATGAGTTAACAAATATGGCTATTCTGTCTGAAGAGGTAGGTGAGGTTGCAAGAATAATTGCCAGAAAATATGGTGAGCAAAGTTCAAAAAATAGTGACAATGAAGATAATCTTGCTGATGAGTTATCTGATGTACTATTTGTATTAATTTGCCTAGCAAATCAGACAGGGATTGACTTGGAGAAATCTTTTCATGAAAATTTAAATAAAAAAACTAGAAGGGATAAAAATAGACACAAGTCTAATACTAAACTAAAATAGTGTACAGGATTTTAAAAAAATTTCAAGATATTCAGGGAGCTGTAAGCATTAGTGGCTCAAAAAGTGAATCAAATAGGCTTATACTATTAAGAGCATATATGTCTTATTTTAAAATTTTTAATTTATCAGACTCAGATGATACTCAAATAATGTTATCTGCAATTGAATCTGATAAAAAAGAAATTAATATTGGGCATGCTGGAACTGCAATGAGATTTTTAACTTCATATTATTCATCCATTTCAGAAAATTCAAAAATTTTAACTGGATCAAATAGGATGAAGCAAAGACCTATTTCTATTTTAGTAGATGCCTTAAAAGACTTAGGTTGTGATATCGAGTATATTGAAAAAAGTGGATTTCCTCCTTTAAAAATTAATGGAAAAAATATTTTAACTAATTCGGTTACTTTACCTGCAAATGTTAGCTCACAATATATTTCATCTCTAATGATGTTGGGTGTTTCACTTGAAAATGGACTAAAGATTAAGTTGTCTTCAGAGATTACATCCTTACCATATATTTTGATGACAAAAAAAATCATTGAGAGAATAGGTGGTACTTCAAAGATTTATGATAGAGAGATTACTATTGAGCCATTAACAGAAAAAGTTATTCCAGAACAATTTGTTGAATCTGATTGGAGCTCAGCCTCTTATTTCTTTAGTATTGTTGCCCTATCTAAATCAGCAACATTAACCTTATCTACCTTCTTTAAAGACAGTTTACAGGGGGATTCAACACTTGTTGATATTTATAAAATATTTGGAATTGAAACAATATTTGAAGAAGATCATATTATTTTAAGTAAGAATAAAATTGATCTTCCTAAAAGTATTAACTTAAATTTAAAAGATAGTCCAGATCTAGCTCAGACTGTAATTGTCACTTGTCTAGGACTTGGAGTTGACTGTACTCTGGAAGGCTTACATACTCTAAAGATAAAAGAAACAGATAGGCTGATTGCTCTGAAAAATGAAATTGAAAAATTTAATGTAGATAAAGTTGAAATAACAGAAAATTCAATAACTCTTGAAAATAATTCAAATCTAAAACATGAAGTAATTATTGATACATATAATGATCATAGAATGGCTATGTCTTTTGCTCCTTTATCACTTATAGTCCCTATCAAAATAAATAATCCTGAAGTTGTAACTAAATCTTATGTCAACTTCTGGAATGATCTAGAAAGTTTAGGATTTAATATTTTAAAAAATAAATAGATAAATACTTGACTTTCGGTATCTCAGAAGGTTATATTTGCGGTCTTAATGAATTACCATGAAATTATCTGACTTTGATTATAAATTACCTGATAAATATCTTGCTCAGTATCCCTCTGATGAGAGAGACGAATGTAAGCTAATGCTTCTAAATAGAAAAGAAGAAAAAATTGAACATTTGGTTTTTAAGGATATGATTGATTTTTATGATGATGGAGATGTTATTGTACTAAATAATACTAAAGTTTTTCCTGCTAGATTATTTGGTAATAAAGAAAAAACTGGTGCTAGAATTGAAGTCTTTCTTCTAAGAGAGCTTAATCAAGATCAGAGGCTATGGGATGTTTTGGTCGATCCTGCAAGAAAAATAAGAATTGGAAATAAATTATATTTTGGTGAAGATGAAAGCCTTGTTGCAGAAGTTATAGATAATACTACTTCAAGAGGTAGAACTTTGAGATTTCTTTTTGATGGTCCATATGATGAATTTAGGAATAAGCTTCATGAACTTGGTGAGACTCCTTTGCCCAAATACATTAATAGACCTGTTGAGCCTCAGGATAAGGACAGATTCCAGACTATATATGCAAAAAACGAAGGTGCTGTTGCTGCACCAACTGCAGGATTACATTTCTCAAAACATTTGCTTAAAAAATTAGAGATAAAGGGTGTTCTTCTCCCTGAAATAACATTACATATTGGACTTGGTACTTTTAGCCCAGTAGATGTAGAAGATCTATCAAAGCATAAGATGGACTCAGAGGAATTAAAAATTAATGAGGACACAGTTAGAATAATAAATAATGCACTTAAGAATAATAAAAAGATTTGTGCTGTTGGAACAACAGTAATGAGGGGCCTTGAAAGTTCTGTTTCATCTTTTGGAACATTAAATGCTTACAATGGTTGGACTCATAAATTTATATATCCACCATTTGATTTTTCAATTGCTAACTCAATGATTACAAACTTTCATACACCAAAATCTACACTCTTAATGATGGTGTCTGCATTCGGAGGTAAGGATTTTGTATTGAAAGCATACAAAGAGGCAATGAAGAAAAAATATAATTTTTCTTCTTATGGTGATGCAATGATGATCATCTAGAGTTAAATTTTGAAGATTACTTATAAAATAAAAAAACCTATTGCTCAAGAATTAAAGATTTTTGAAAATCAATTTTATAGTTCTATTTCTTCAAAAGTTAAATTACTAGACCTAATCTTAATTTATATTCTCAACAGAAAAGGAAAACAAATTAGACCAACCTTAGTTTTACTTTTTGCAAAGATGTTTTCTAAAGGAGATCTTACTCAAAAGTCATATAGGGCGGCTAATTTAGTTGAATTGATCCACTCTGCTTCTTTGATTCATGATGACATAGTTGATGATAGTCACACTAGACGTAACTTCCTTACTTTAAATGCTCTTTGGAAAAATAAAATTTCAGTTTTGGTAGGAGATTTTTTTCTATCAAAAGCTTTACTTCTTTCGACTGAAAATAAGGACTATGATTTACTAAACGAAGTCTCATTAGCAGTTAAAGAAATTTCTGAGGGAGAACTATTTCAAATACAAAAATCAAGGAGTTTCTCTTTATCTGAGAAAGAATATCTTGATTTAATTTCAAAAAAGACTGCATCTCTTTTTGCTTGTTGTTGTAAGGTAGGTTCAATATCTTCAGGCATGAAGGACTTAGATAAAATAAATACATTTGGTAATTATCTTGGAATTATATTCCAGATAAAGGATGACTTATTTGATTATTCGACTAAGAGAATTGGAAAACCAACAAAACTAGATTTGAAGACTCAAAAAATTACTTTACCATTAATTCATTCTATTGAAAGATCAAGTTTAATGGATAAAATAAAAATAAAGTCAATTCTAAAGAAGAAAAAATATTTATTAAGTGATAAAAAATTAGTAAATGAATTCATTACTAAGTACAAGGGTTTTGAGTATGCTCAAAAAAGAATGAATGATTTCAAAAAAAATGCTCTAAAACTTTTGAAAGATTTTCCTCAGAATGATTCAAATAATTCTATAAAAATTCTAATAGACTATATAATAGAACGAAAGTATTAATTTGTTATATTACAACAAATTATAGGTTTTGATAAGTAAAGACACTATTGATAAGGTTTTTGAGTTTTCAAGAGTAGAAGAGGTAATATCTGATTTTATTGCTTTAAAAAAATCTGGTGCAAATTATAAGGGTTTAAGTCCTTTTACTAATGAGAAAACTCCAAGTTTTGTCGTATCTCCTTCAAAACAAATCTGGAAAGACTTTAGTTCAGGGAAAGGAGGCAATGTAATTGCTTTTCTTATGGAGCATGAACAATTTAATTACCCAGAGTCTATAAGATATCTTGCTAATAAGTATAATATTGAAATAATTGAAACAGAGGAGACTGCAGAAAATGTTGAAGAAAGAAATGAAAGAGAATCATTATTCATAATTAACAATTTTGCATCATCATATTTCCAAGATACTCTATCTGAGAAAGATAAAATAAATGAATACTTATTAGAGAGAGGGCTTTCAGAATCTACCATTAAAAATTTTAACCTTGGATATAGCATTGATTCGCAAAACAAATTCTACAGAAAAGCTAATGAGAATGGATATTCAGATGAGTATTTAGAAGAAACAGGTTTGGTAATATCAAATGATGATAAAAAAATTGACAGATTTCGAGGTAGAATAATTTTTCCTATAAAGAGTATCTCAGGAAGAGTGCTTGGATTTGGGGGTAGGATAATTGACTCAAATAAAAAAACAGCAAAATATATAAATTCACCTGAAAGTAAAATTTATAACAAGAGTAAAACTTTATATGGAATTTATGAGTCAAAACAATTTATTGTTAAAGATGATATGTGTCTTCTTGTAGAAGGGTATATGGATGTAATCCAAATGCATGAACATGGTATTAAGAATGTACTTGCATCCTCTGGTACTTCACTAACAAAGGAGCAAATAATACTAATCAAGAGATTGACACCTAATATTGTTATTCTCTTTGATGGAGATCAAGCAGGATTAGCAGCTTCCATAAGAAGTATTGATATGATTTTAGAAGAGGGCCTAAATGTGAAAATTTGCTCTTTTCCAGAGGGAGATGATCCAGACAGTTTTGTAAGGAAAAACAAGAAGGATAAAATGTTAGAATTTATAAATAATGAGTCAAAAGATTTTGTTGACTTTAAATTATCTATAAACAAAGAATATAAAGATGATGAGGATAAGAAGGTTTTTTTAATAAAAAATATACTAAAATCTATTTCATTAATTACAGATTCTCTAAAACAGGAAATTTATTTAAAAAAATTATCATCTGTTCTAGAAATTGATGAGTCCTCATTGTTTAGATCTTTTGCAAATATTGGAGTAGCCAAATCATTAAATAGATCTTCAAAAAATTTCTATAAATCTAAAATATCTAAAGTAAAGAAAGCAGATCAAAAGAATACTTCAACATATATATATCAATTAGAAAGACAGATAATTAGTATTCTGCTTAAATATGGTGCTGAAGAAATTCTGTTTGAAGATATTATCCTGAGTAAGGATGAAAATGGTAAATTAATTGAAACAAAAAAGGACATTAGATCAAAAGTATTTGAAAAAATCTATTTGGATTTACAGCAAGATGAAATAGAATTCACTCATTCTCCTTTTAAAAGTATATACAATAAATTAATTGATGGATTCCATAACCATGAATCTCTTTCTATCGATAATTTCATAAACGATCTAGACTCTAACTCAAGCAAAATTGTATCTGACATTTTAATTAATGATGATAAATATCAATTACATGATTGGGAGAAAAAAAACATATATGTCAAAAAAATTGGGAGTGAGTTAAGTCAACTAGTTAATGAGACAATCTTAAATATGAGAAGATATCTTATTGATAAAAAGATTAATGAGCTTCAGGAATTTCAAAAAGATGGAAATAAATCAGATGTATTGGAGGAAGTGATGAGCTATTATAAACTTAAAAAGATGTTATCAGCTAAACTTAATAGGGTTGTTTAATATGCTTGCTAGCAAGAAGATAAAGATCTGTCTTTGAATTAACTTCTAGCTTTTTCATCACCCTTGTTATGTATGTATTTACTGTTTTTTGATTTATGTTTAACTTTTCAGAAATTTCAATATTTCTCTTACCTCTAAAAAATAATTTTAGAACTTGAAGTTCTCTTTTAGATAGGCTATTTAATTTCTCGGTGTTATAGTCAAAATTAAATCTGTTTTTTAGTCTTGTGAATTTATTTAATTCTTTATTTCCATATTTTGAAAAAGCTATTTCTTGTATTACTTTTCTTATAGATTTCTTTTTCATATTTTTTGTAATAAAGCTAGAAGCTCCATGCTTAAGTAGATTAACCGATTTACTCTCATTTGCCTTTGATGTAAATATAATTATTGGAATTTCAATCTTGTTTTTCTTTAATTTTTTTAAAGTATCGTTTATGTTACTTTGTTTAAAATTAATTTCAGAAATGATTAAATCAATATTAAACTGTTCTAATAAATCATTAAGATTTTCATTAGTTTCGCTATAACATGAAACTTCAAAAATTAATGAGTTTTTAAAAATAGACTTTAGTCCTATATAAATAATCGGATTTGGGTCTGCAACTAAGATTTTTAACTTTTTCAATTTATTAAATATAATCTTTTGGAATTTTACATACAGGTATTGGTAACATTTTATGTCTATTTGAGGAATTAAATGATTTATATATATTCATAACTTCTTTTTCTCTTTTTGATAGATTTGAATCAGATTTTGATTCGTCTAGCATTGCTTTTTCAAGCTCATTATAAGTTGCTCCTATCTGTTCCTCATCACTTCTATTATCATTCCATAATCCATCAGTCGGTCTAGCCTCAATAATTTCATCAATAATATTATGATATTTAGCAAGACTAAAGACTTCAGATTTTAATAAATCTGCAATTGGACTAATATCAACTCCACCATCTCCGTATTTAGTATAAAATCCAATACCAAAATCTTCAACCTTATTACCTGTGCCAGCGACTATAAAGTTATTTAGGGCTGAGAAGTAATAAAGTGTGACCATCCTTAACCTCGACCTAGTATTAGCTAAACTTAAATCATGTTTATCAGATTCATTTTTAGGTATAGAATCTACAAACATATTATAAGTATTGTCCAGATTTATCAAAATTGAACTTACATTATGGTATTTTGATTTCAACCATTCAATATGTTTTTTTGATCTTGAAACTTGATCACTTCCCTGCTTAATTGGCATCTCAATACAAATTAAGTTCTTCCCAGTTTCAGCACATAATGTTGAAGTTAATGCTGAGTCAACTCCACCTGAAACTCCAACTACCAATCCATTCATTTTGCTGTTCTCCAAATATGTATTAATCCAATTTATAATATGTTTTGAGACTTTTTCGGGGTGTTTCATAAATAATATTTAATTATATATTTGTGCAAATCTAGTACATATTAAAATTAAATGAAAGAAACAGAAATAACAATTAAAGTTAAGTTAGATTCTAACAATATTCCTGAAGAAATTTACTGGTCTGCTCCCGATGGGGGAATGAAAGATGAGCAGTCAAAGGCTATACTTCTTTCTTTCTGGGATAGTACTAAAAAAGAAACTTTAAAGATGGATTTATGGACTAAAGAAATGCCAATTGATGAAATGAAATCTTTTATGTTACAGACTTTTGTCTCTATGAAAAATTCAATTTCTAAAGCAACTGGAGATGAAAATCTTGTCAACTTAGTTGATGACTTTTGCGTTGAATTTGAAAAAAGAGTTTCTGGAAAAAATTAGATTTGAAATTCTTTAATTGATGCCTCTATAAAATTAAAAATTTTGTCAATTCCTGATTTATCCTTGGATGATGTGACATGTATTTCTGGAAGCTCATCCCAATAAACAGAAAGCTGTTTTTTTAAATTATTAATTTGACTTTCAATCTGGCTAGATTTTAATTTATCTGATTTTGTAAAAATTATAATAAACGGACATAGATTATCATTTAAAAATTCCATGAATTCAATATCAATTTTTTGCAAATCATGTCTAATATCAATTAGTAAAAAAGTATATAAAAGTTGTTTTCTTAATTTGAAATAACTCTTATGAGTCTTATTTATATCTTCTTTGAGTTTTTTAGAGAGAGTTGCATATCCATATCCTGGTAGATCTACTAAGTAAAAATTATTATTTATTTTAAAATGATTTATTAAAATTGTTTTTCCTGGCGTTGATGATGTTTTAGCAATTTTTTTATTATTTAAAAGAGAATTCACAAGTGATGATTTGCCAACATTGGATCTTCCAACGAGGGCATACTCTGGAAGCTTACTTTCAGGACACTGGTCAATTGTCTTACTGCTTTTTTCAAAAACTGAATTAATTACTTTCATAATCAAATTGACTATAAGTTATTCTCCGAAAGCCACTTTTCCATTAATTCATTAAAATGAACTGGGTGTTCCATCATTGGAGCATGACCACATTTATCAATCCAGAGTAGATCTGAATTAGGAAGAAGAGAATGAAAGTCTTCTGCAACATTTGGTGGTGTAACAATATCTTGTTTACCCCAAATAATTAAAGTTTTGGTTATCATCTTTGGAAGATCATCTGCCATATTATGTCTTATTGCACTTTTAGCTAGAGATAAAGTTCTGATTAATTTTTCTCTATTATTAACACTTGCAAAGACTTCATCGACTATTTCTTTCGTGGCAATTTCAGGATCATAGAAGACTTCTTCAGTTTTAGCCTTAATATATTCATAGTTACCTCTTTTAGGGTATCCGTCGCCAATCATCGACTTCTCATATAGTCCTGAGCTACCAGTAATGATAAGTCCACTAACTATCTCAGGATAATCTCTAGTAAATAGAAGACCAACATGTCCTCCAAGAGAATTCCCTAATAGAACTACATCTTTTAGTTTTTTAAATTCAATAAAATCAGAAACAAATTTTGAAAATCTAGCAACATTTGTTTTAAGAATTGGAGTTGAATCAACTGGAAGCTCGGGTATAATAACTTTATAATTTTTTGATGGAAAGTGTTCAAAAACACCTTGAAAATTGCTAAGACCACCCATAAGACCATGAAGGATAATTATTGGTCTCCCTTCACCTTTTTCAATGTATGCAAACCCTCCTTCTTTAATTAAACCTTCTTCCATAATTCTAGTGTAAAGCACAAATATATGCATAAAGAATAACCTATTTTTTTTACATCTTAATTAACTGTTAATCAGGTTAATAAATCAAAAAAAAATAATTTATTAACAAAGTGGTAAAAAGTGGTAAAAAGTGGTAAATATATTTTATATTTGAGTAAAGCAACCATCTTAATGCAACACTTTATAGGAACATATGAATGTAAGGCAGATGAAAAAGGCAGAATCATGCTTCCAGTCTCTTTAAAAAAACAATTATCTGATAAGTTGAAAAATGGATTTGTTATTAAAAGAGCTGTTTTTAATTCTTGTCTAGAATTGTATCCATTAAAAGAGTGGGACGAATTAATGCTTAGAGTAAATAAATTAAACCGGTTCAATAAAAAAAATATCGATTTTATAAGGAGGTTTACAGCTGGAGTTAGACAAATTGATATTGATATTTCTGGAAGAATATTGATTCCAAAAGACTTAATAAACCATGCTAAAATTTCTAAAGATATAGTTGTTTCCTCAGCTGTCAATATTCTTGAAATATGGGATAAGGGCCTTTATGAAGAAGCAATAGATGACGCAAAAGGTGACTTTGGAAATCTTGCAGAAGATGTGATGGGCGATAAAACAGATAATGATGTATCATAATCCAGTTCTACTTAACGAATCAATATCTGGTTTAAATATTAACCCAAGTGGAATCTATGTTGATGTAACTTATGGGGGTGGAGGTCATTCACAAGAAATACTAAAAAATCTTAATTCGTGTGGAAAATTAATTGCCTTTGATCAAGATCAAGATGCTATTGAAAACAAATCAAATGATACTAGATTAAATCTGGTTAAGTCAAACTTCAAGTATTTAAATAACTTCTTAAACTATTTTAAAATAAAGGAAATTGATGGACTCTTAGCAGACTTTGGAATATCATCTCATCAAATAGATAATAAGAATAGAGGGTTTTCAACTAGATTTAACTCTGAGCTTGATATGAGAATGAACAGTACTCAAGAAATTGATGCTAAAATTATTGTTAATGATTATGATAAAGATCAACTAGAGTACATATTTAAAAATTTTGGTGAATTAAGAAATTACAAAAAGGTAACCGAAAAAATAATTTCTGAAAGAGTAAAGAAATCTATTGAGACAACAGGAGATCTAAAAAAAATATTAGCTCCGTTAGTTAAAGTAAAAGATGAAAATAAGTTTTTAGCACAAGTTTTTCAGTCCATAAGAATAGAGGTCAATGATGAGCTGGAAGTAATAAGAACTTTATTAAGTGATTCATCAAAATATATTAAAAAAGGAGGTAGACTAGTTTGTATCTCCTATCATTCATTAGAGGATCGGATTGTAAAAAAATTTATTCAGAATGGGGGTTCAAATGATGAAGTTACCTCTGATATATATGGAAACAAGAATATCATTTTTAAAAAAGTAGGAAAAATGATTACACCATCAAATCAAGAAATTAAATTAAATAATAGATCAAGAAGTGCTAAGCTTAGAATTGCTGAAAAAATATGAAAAACTTTCTATCATTTTTAAATATTGATTTCTTAGCTGGCAAAGATTCATCTAAAAACTGGATAATGTTACTATTTATATCATTCTTATTAATGACATCTATATATAGTAGTCATAGTGCAGATCAGAAAATATTCTTAATAACAAAACTTAATAAAGAGGTTAACACTTTGAATAGTATTTCAGTATCAACTAAAGTTGATTTAATGAACATAAAGATGCAATCTAAAGTAACATCAAAATTGAAAGATAACGGTTTTAAGATCTCTAACTATCCACCTATAAAAATTATAATTACTGATTAAAATGAGGAAATCAAACAATAGAATTGTAAATAGAATGAACATATTGTTCTTTTTATTTCTATTGTGTTCATTTTTTTTGATTGGAAAAATATTTTATCTACAAAATTTTGAAATTGATGATAACATAAGAAACTCAATTGAGGCAGTTAAAAATATTGAGGTTCAATCACCTAGAGGCAATATTTACTCAGATAATGGAGATTTATTAGTGTCGACAGTAGTAAAATATGAATTGAGATGGGATTCAAAGATTCCCTCAGAATCAATCTATAAAAAAAATATTATTCCTCTTGTAGAGAGACTATCTGATTTTTTTGGACAAGATCAGAATCACTTTAAAAAATATCTTGATGACGCAAGAGATAAGAATAATAGATATCTATTAATCGGAAAAAATCTATCTATAACTGAAGTAGAAAAAATTAAATCTTTTCCAATTTTCAATAAAGGTCTTTATAAAGGAGGTTTAATAATTAATGAAAGTCATAAAAGACAGAGCCACCTTGGTAAAATTGCAGAGAGGACTATAGGATATGAAAAAGTTGATCAAGATGGAAAATATTTAAGGGTAGGTCTAGAGGGTGCATATACGGAATATCTATCTGGTAAAAGTGGTTTAAGACTAATGCAAAAAATAGCAGATGGACAATGGAAACCAATGACTCCAAATTTTGAAAGAGAACCTATTCAGGGATATGATGTACACACAACTATAGATACTCAAATTCAAGATATTGTTCATCACGAATTATTATCTCAATTAGAAAGATTTGAAGCTGATCATGGGACTATGATTATTATGGAAACTAACTCTGGAAAGATTAAAGGTATATCAAACTTAGCAAGAACAGAAGAAGGAAAATATTTTGAAAAAATTAATTATGCTATATGGGAGACTCAAGAGCCTGGATCAACATTTAAGCTAATGACATTAATTGCAGCTTTAGAGGATGGCGTTGTAAGTCCGAGTGATTCAGTTGATACTGGTAATGGAATATTGAAATTTTATAATAAATACGAAGTAAAAGATTCTAATAGAAGGGGCTATGGAAAAATTCCAATATCTAAGGCATTTGAAGTTTCCTCAAATACAGGGATGGTTAAGCTTATATATGATAATTACAAGGATAATCCTGAAAGACTGGTCAATAGGTTGATAAATATGAAAGTTAATCAAAAAATTGATATTGATATAAAAGGTGAAGGGGAACCTAAAATTCCTCATCCAAATGATGACAATTGGAATGGAATCTCATTACCATGGATGGCATTTGGTTATGGAGTAATGATGACACCTTTACAAACTTTGACTTTTTATAATGCTGTAGCTAACGATGGTGAAATGGTTAAACCTAGTTTTATTAGTAGTATTGGTGCTTTGGGTGAAAAACCTGTTTATAGAATTGATAGAGAGGTAATAATGTCATCAATTTGTTCAGAGGAGACCTTAAGTTCAGTTAAAATGATGTTAAGGAATGTAGTTGAAAAACCTTGGGGAACTGCAAATAATATTTATGATGAAAATATTAAAATTGCTGGTAAAACAGGAACAAGTCAAATAGACTACACTTCAGAGGAGACCCAATACGTATCTAGTTTCGTGGGATATTTCCCTTCAGATAAACCAAAATATTCAGCAATTGTAGTTGTCAATAAACCAAAAAAATCTAAGGGGTATTATGGTAACTCAGTAGCTGCCCCTGTCTTTAAAAATGTAGCAAAAAAAATTATTACAGGTATTCCAAATGAAATTCAGATAAGTAAAAAAAATACAGATATATTATTTTGAAAAAATTAAAAGAAATATTATTTAAAGTAAATATTGATTCAGTATATGGGAATACTGAAATAAATGTTTCTAAAATTACTTTTGATTCTAGAGAGGTTAAAAATAGTTCACTCTTTGTTGCAATATCAGGACATAATTATGATGGCCATGATTATATTAGTCAATCTGTTAAAAATGGAGCTTCAGTAGTTGTATGTGAGAATCTACCTTCTAATTTTAAAGAAAATAATATTGTCTTTATATGTGTTTCATGTTCTAAAACTGCACTTTCGATTATTGCTTCAAATTTCTTTGATAACCCATCTTCAAAAATTGATTTAATTGGTATAACAGGGACGAATGGAAAGACAACAATTTCCTCATTGTTAAATAATTTATTTAATGAATTAAAAGTTACATCTGGTTTAATATCAACAATTAATATAAAGTATGGAGAGTTTATTGAAAATTCAAATAATACTACTCCTGATCCAATAACAATAAATTTTCATTTATCTGAAATGATAAAAAGAAAAATTAAGGTTTGTTTTATTGAAGTTTCATCTCATGGAATTTTTCAGAAGAGAGTTCAGGGGATAAAATTTAAAGGTATGGTTTTTACTAATCTTACTCATGATCATATTGACTATCATAAATCATTTAAAGACTATAGAGATACTAAAAAAATTGTTTTTGATTCTCTTAGCAAAAATTCATTTGCAATAATTAATAGAGATGATAGGAATGCTGACTATATGGTTCAAAATACTAAAGCTAACATTTATACTTATTCATTAAAATCAAAGTCAAATTTTTCTTGTAGAATTATTGAGCAACAACTAGATGGAATGCTATTAAGTATTGATAATAGTGAGATATGGACTAAGCTAATTGGTAAATTCAATGCCTCTAATATTCTTGCTATTTATTCTGTTGGGAAGTTATATAATCTTGATAAAATTAATTTGTTAACTGGAATTAGTAATCTGGAAAGTGTAGTTGGAAGGCTACAGTCTTTTCTTTCAATAGATAAAGTAACAGTTATAATTGATTATGCTCATACTCCTGATGCAATTGAAAATGTTATATCAACTATTAATAATATTAAAAAATCAAATCAAAATTTAATTACTGTAATAGGTTGTGGAGGTGATAGAGATAAAGATAAAAGGCCGATAATGGGGAAGATATCCACTGATCTTAGCTCAAGAGTAATTTTTACATCAGATAATCCTAGATCTGAGGATCCACAATCAATCATTGATGATATGGTTAAAGGGGTTTCAAATTTTAACAATGATAAAGTTTTAATTGAGGTTGAAAGAAAAAAAGCAATAAAACAAGCTAAAGAAAATAGTTTAAAAGGTGATATAGTATTAATCGCAGGAAAAGGTCATGAAGATTATCAAGAGTTAAATAATAAGGAGAGAATCTATTTTGATGATTTCAAAATAGCTAAAGAAATTTTTAATAAATAAACATGTTATACTATCTATTTGAAATATTAGAAAGTCAATTTAATCTTCCAGGAGCTAGTCTATTTAGTTATTTATCATTTAGAGCTGCAGTTACTGTTATAATGTCACTAGTGATATCAATAGTTTTTGGAAAAAAAATAATCAATTTTTTAAAAATTAAACAAGTAGGTGAAAGTGTTAGAGAGCTTGGTTTAGATGGAGAGGACAAGAAAGAAGGGACACCAACTATGGGGGGTATAATTATTATAATTGGCACTTTAGTACCTGTAATTTTGATGTCAAATCTTGAAAATATTTATATCCAAATTTTAATTATATCAACTATAATTCTTGGATTAATTGGTTTGATTGATGATTATATAAAAGTATTTAAAAAAGATAAACAAGGACTTCAAGGAAAGTTTAAAATAGCAGGTCAGTCTCTATTAGGGATTTTTGTTGGAATGGTTCTATTAACTAATAACAATATAACTATAGTTGAATTTGATAAAAATTTAAATTCTGATAAAATAGAATTTTCTAAAATTGAGGAAGTCAAATCTTATAAGACAACTATACCATTTTTCAAAAATAATGAGTTAGACTACAAAGAAGTATCTAAAGCTATTTTTGGTAAAGGATCGAATTACTTATGGCTTATAATAATCCCAATTATAATTTTTATTATAGCTGCAGTTTCAAATTCTAATAATCTAACAGATGGTTTAGATGGACTCTCTGCAGGACTCTCTGCTATAATTGTATTTACTCTTGGAGTCTTTGCTTGGACCTCAGGAAATATAATCTTTTCAGATTATTTGAATATAATGTATATCCCGAGAGTAGGTGAAATAACAATTTTTATTGCTGCATTATTAGGTTCATTAGTTGGTTTTCTTTGGTACAATACATATCCTGCCTCAGTTTTTATGGGTGATACAGGAAGTTTAACTGTTGGCGGCTTAATTGCGGTAATTTCAATACTTATTAGAAAAGAATTATTAATTCCAATTCTATGTGGTGTGTTCCTCCTAGAGGCTCTTTCTGTAATTATCCAGGTTAGTTATTTCAAATTAACTAAAAAAAATAATGGAGTCGGAAAGCGTATTTTCTTAATGTCTCCGATTCATCACCATTTTCAAAAAGCAGGTTATCATGAAAGTAAAATAGTTTCAAGACTATGGATTATAGGAATTTTTTTAGCCGTTATAACAATACTAACACTTAAAATTAGATAGATGAAGAGTATAACAATACTTGGTGCGGGTGAAAGTGGATTTGGAGCTGCTATGTTAGCTCGACAGAAGGGATTAAACGTCTTTGTTTCTGATTCAAATAAAATAAATGAGGATAGAAAATTAGAAATGATTAGGAACTCTATAATGTTTGAAGAAGAAAATCACTCTTTTGACAAAATTAAGTTGTCAGATTTTGTAATTAAAAGTCCAGGTATATCTAATTCGTCTGAAATAATTTCAAAAATTAAGTTATCTGGTATACCAATAGTATCTGAAATTGAATTTGCAAGTAGTTATTCAAATTCATTTAAGATATGTATTACTGGAACTAATGGAAAAACCACTACCACAAAGCTTATCTACCACATACTAAAAAGAGCAGGGTTAGATGTAGGTCTCGCAGGTAATATTGGTGATAGCTTTTCTAAAATGCTTTTATCTGGTGATAAGGATATCTATGTACTTGAGATTAGCAGTTTCCAACTTGATGACATCAAAAAATTTAGACCTAATATTTCTGTTATTACAAATATTATAGAAGATCATTTGGATAGATATGAAAATGACTTTGGTAAGTATGTTGATGCAAAAATGAAAATTGCAAAAAACCAAAAGTCATCTGACTATTTAATATATAATTCAGATGACAAAATTTTATTAGAAGCACTAAGAGTAAACAAATTAAAAGTAAATAAAATTCCAATAGGAATAAACACTAACAAACAAAATCAAATAACAATAGATAAAAACATTCTTTCTAACAAAAAAAAAACTATTATGATAAATACCGACGAATTTGCGCTTAAAGGAAGGCATAACCTTCTCAATGCAATGGCTGCAATTACAGTCTCCGATTTACTAAAAATAGACAATGATATAATTAGAGAAAGCTTCTTGACTTTTTCTGTTCTTCCTCATAGACTTGAGAAATTTTTGAAAATACAAGGAGTCAATTATATAAACGATTCAAAAGCTACAAATGTTAATTCAGCATATTATGCGCTTGATTCAATGCAATCACCTACAATTTGGATTGCTGGTGGAGTAGATAAAGGAAATGATTATTCAGATTTACTTCCAATTGTTAGGGAGAAGGTTAAAGCAATTATTTGTCTTGGAATTGATAATACTAAAATTATGGAAACGTTTAAGCCTGTAATTGAAATTATAGTTGAGACTGAGTCAATTACTGAAGCAGTAAAAGTTGCAAATAAAATTGCAGTTAAAAAAGATAATGTTCTTTTATCCCCTGCATGTGCAAGTTATGATTTGTTTGAAAATTATGAGGACAGAGGTAATCAATTTAAAGATGCAGTAAGAAATTTATAGATGAGTACAAAGAGTTTAATATATGGGGATAAAGTTTTGTTAGTAATAATTCTATTACTATCACTTTTTTCTTTTTTCCCAGTTTTTTCTTCTAGCTCATATCTTTCATATGTGATAGATGGGTCTTCTCCAATTTTCTATTTAGTTAAACATTTTATTGTAATATTATTTGGTCTTTTACTGATGATGTCAATAAAGTTAGTGCCTTACAAACTTTTTAGAGGAATGTCAATAATTCTCTTACCAATAGGATTATTATTATTAATTTATACATTAAGCCAGGGAACGACAATTGGCGGTTCTGCAGCAAGTAGATGGATTGATATACCATTTGTAGGAATAAGTTTTCAAACTTCCTCTTTAGCAGCTATTATATTAATTACTTATACAGCTCGATATTTATCAAAAATTAATTTATCAAAGACAAAGTTTAAAGAGACGATTATCCCTCTTTGGCTTCCAATCTTTGCATATGTTTTCCTAATACTTCCATCTAATCTATCCTCTGCGGTTTTAATATTTAGTTCACTGATTTTAATACTTTTTATTTCAGGGTTTCCAATAACTCATTTATTAAAAATGTTTTTGATATTGGGGTTTCTTTCAACAATTTTCTTCTTTCTAGCAAAGACATATCCAGATCAATTTCCAAATAGAATAGATACTTGGATTAGTAGAGTTGAAAACTTCAATTCAAATGACAATTTAGATGCAAGCTATCAAATTCAAAGAGCTAAAATAGCTATAAATAATGGAGGTTTAATTGGAGTTGGAGCTGGAAAAAGTATAATGAAAAATCATTTACCCCAGAGTAATTCTGATTTTATTTTTGCAATAATTGTAGAAGAATATGGTATAGCTGGTGGATCATTGATAATTATACTATATACATTAATGTTTTTTAGAATTCTAGTTATTACACATAAGGCAGAGGATAAGTTTGGAAAAATATTAGTTTCTGGTTTAGGAATTTTTATAATAATTCAAGCATTTACTAATATTTCAGTAGCAACACAGATAATCCCTGTAACTGGACAGAATTTACCATTAATAAGTAGCGGTGGATCCTCTGCTTGGATGACTTGTATATCATTGGGTATGATTCTTAGTGTAAGCTCTTCAATCAAAAATAAAAATGAGAAGGAATAGATTTATAATATCAGGGGGAGGAACAGGTGGTCATATTTACCCTGCATTATCTATTGCAAATGAAATAAACAAATCTTTTGATAATCCTAAAATAAAGTTTATTGGAGCTAAGGGTAAAATGGAAATGAATATTGTCCCAAAATATGGATATAAAATTCATGGACTTTTAATTAGTGGATTACAAAGGTCATTCTCTTTAAAGAATATTTTACTTCCTTTTAAACTTATAATTAGTTTTGTTCAGTCTATTATCATAATTTTAAGTTTTAGACCAAACTTTGTAGTAGGGACAGGAGGATTTGCAAGCTTTCCTATTGTCTTTATATCTTCAATATTTAGAATCCCAACATTAATTCAAGAACAGAATTCATTCCCGGGAATATCTAATAGACTCTTATCTAAATATGCTAATTACATATCTGTTGCTTATGATAAGATGGAAAAATATTTTCCTTCAAAAAAAATATACAAAACAGGGAATCCAATTAGGGAATCAATTAGATCAAATAAAAATTTTGATAATCAAAGAAAAAAACTAAATATTAAAGATAGTATGACAGTAATAGCTGTTTTAGGCGGAAGTTTAGGTTCAGATAAAATAAACAAAACAATTAAAGAAAATATAGAATTCTTAATTTCTAAGAATATTTTCATCATATGGCAATGTGGAAAGAGTTATTACAATGAATATAAAAGTTATAATTCTGACAAGATATTTGTCGCAGACTTTTTTGATGATATCGACTCAATTTATTTTACATCAGATATAATAATAGCCCGAAGTGGAGCTTTAACACTCTCAGAATTAGCAATAGTTTCAAAACCCTCTATCTTAATACCATCTCCAAATGTTGCTGAAGATCATCAACTAAAAAATGCGAAGAGTATTGAAGAAAAAGATGCATGTATATGTATTGAAGAGAAAGATCTTGACTTGATATTTAAAAATAAGCTTGACCTTCTTTTAAATGATGAGAATTTAAGGGATGAGCTATCATATAATATGTCGCAAATAGCTATGCCAAATGCATCATATGATATAGTGGACTTAATAAAAAAACATCTAAAAAATGACTAATAAAAAGTATTTTTTTATTGGAATTGGTGGTATTGGAATGTCTTCAATCGCTCAGTACTTAAATGAAAAAGGAAATACTATTCTTGGTTATGATGCATCAAGAAACAAATCAGTTAAAATTCTTGAAAAAAATGGTATAGAGGTAATTAATAATTTGACCCTTAAAAGTATTCCAGATTATATGAAAATGGAGGATGTAATTGTAATCTATACTCCAGCTATCCCAGATGATAATATATTTCTAAAATATTATAGATCGAATGGAAATAATCCAATATATAAAAGATCTGAGATTCTTGGTGAAATATCAAAACAATCTATATGTATTGCTGTAGCTGGAACTCATGGAAAAACAACTACTACTGCAATAATAAGCCACTTATTTTATTCATCAGGAATACACTTTAAAGCTTTTATTGGGGGGATTATGAAATACTTTGATTCTAACTATATTAATACAGGTAATGATTACATAATTGTAGAGGCAGATGAATATGATAGATCATTCTTAAATCTTAATCCTAATTACGCTGTTATTACCTCAATTGAAAATGATCATCTTGATGTTTATGGAGACTTTAAATCTTTAACTAAAAGTTTTAAGTCATTTGCAAATAATGTAAAAGATGTATTAATTACAGATGCTGAAATAGATATTGATAAGGATTTTTCTTTTTCAATAAAGAGTGATTCAGATTATCATGTAAACAATATTAAGATTTTAGAGAATGGAATTAGATTTGATCTTAAAACTCCTAATAATTTTTACTCTGATATTTCTGCAAACATTATAGGTCTTCATAATCTTAAGAATACATTAGCGGCACTATCAATAATTGATCAAATACAGGAAGTTGATATTCAAAAATTATTACCATTTCTTTCAACTTTTAACGGAATTGAAAGAAGAATGGATATTTATAAACTAGACAATAAAGTTGTTATTGATGACTATGCACATCATCCAACTGAAATTGAATCAGTACTTAATACCATTCAAACTAATTTTAAGAATAAATCAACAGCAGTTGTGTTTCAACCTCATCTTTTTTCTAGAACAAGGGACTTTATGGATGAGTTTGCAATTGTTTTATCAAAATTTGATGAGGTATATCTTTTAGATATTTATGCTGCTAGAGAAAAGCCTATAATTGGAGTTAGTTCACAAATTTTATTAGAAAAAATTAATTGTTCAAAGAAGGAAATAATAGATAGCAAATCAATTGATGATATAGTGCTTAACACCAAAAAAGAGATTATTTCTATTCTTGGCGCCGGTAATATATCAGAGAATCTTAATAAAGAAATATTTCAAAATGTATAGATTAATTATAATGTTAGGGTTATTATCATCACTTATTTTCATGGGATTAATTAGTTCATTTAACTACTCTGAAAAAAGTTATGATTTAAAGACTTATAATATATTATATACATCTAATGGATTTATTGACAATCAAGAAATTGTCAAAAGTTTAATAAGTGAAAAACAGTATCAAAACTTGATTAAGAATAATGAGTTTGTAAAAGTTGAGACAAAATTAAAGGAGATAAAATCAATTGAGAATATTGATATTTATTTTAACGATAAAAATGAACTTGCAATAAAATTAATTGACAGAACTCCTATTGCGTATTTAAAAGATTTAAATAGTCTTATTGACATCAATGGTAAAGTTTTTGAAAAAGAGCAATCTAAAAATGATTCCCTTCCTTCAATTAATGGAAATATATCTGAACAACAAATTTTAAAAATTATAAATGTTATTTCAGCTTTTAAAAAAGATAAGTTCTTTGAAAATAAATTAAAAGAAATATGGTATAGGAATGATCATTTATACGTAAGAATAAAAAATTTGGAATTGGACGTAAACCTAGGAAATCAAAATAAAATAATTGATAAGTTAAAAATGTTAAAAGGTTTTTATGCATATCAATTAAAAAATATAAATCAAATAAAATATAAGCAACTAGATTTAGTATACAATGATCGTTTAGTAGCAATTAAAAAATAATATTATGGATAAAAAATATTCAGTTGGATTAGATATTGGAACAACAAAGATTGTTGCTATGGTTGGTGAAAAAAATCAGTTTAATAAAGTTAAAGTTCTTGGTGTTGGTAAATCTCAAAGTCTAGGAGTTCATAGAGGAGTTGTAAACAATATTACCCAAACTATACAGTCAATTAAGATAGCAGTTGATGAGGCGCAAAATAAATCTAATATTGAAATTTTAGAGGTTGCAGTTGGGATAGCAGGACAGCATATTAGAAGTCTTCAACATAGTGATTATATAACTAGAGAAAATCCTGATGAGGTTATAAATGAAGATGATATTGATAAATTAATTGACCAAGTTTATAAGCTTGTGATGCTTCCTGGTGAGGAGATTATCCATGTTTTACCTCAGGATTTTAAAGTTGATGGTCAATCTGAAATAAAAGAACCTATAGGTATGTATGGAAGCAGGCTTGAAGCTAATTTTCATATAGTAGTAGGTCAAGTTTCATCTATAAGGAATATTGGAAAATGTATAAAAAGCTCTGGATTAAAAATGGGAGATATTACTCTTGAACCATTAGCATCATCTGATGCTGTTCTGTCTGAAGAAGAAAAAGAAGCTGGAGTTGCATTAATTGATATTGGTGGAGGAACTACTGATGTAGCTATTTTTAAAGATGGGATTATAAAGCATACTGCTGTTATTCCATTTGGAGGAAATGTAATTACAGAGGATATTAAAGAAGGATGTTCAATTATTGGCAATCAAGCAGAACAATTAAAAATTAAATTTGGTTCAGCTTGGCCAGGAGAAAATAAAGACTCTGACATAGTTTCAATACCTGGACTAAGAGGGAGAGACCCAAAAGAGATTTCTTTAAAAACACTATCCAAAATTATTAATGCAAGAATTGTAGAAATTATTGAGCAAGCTTACTTAGAAATTAAGAATTATGGTCATGAGGACTCTAAAAAGAAACTCATCGCTGGTATTGTATTAACTGGAGGTGGAAGTCAATTGAGACATTTAAAACAACTTACAGAATATGTTACTGGGATGGATACAAGGGTTGGTTTTCCAGGCGAGCATTTAGCTGGAGATTCAAATGATTATAATCCTATATATTCAACAGCTGTAGGATTATTAATGAAGGCAATAGACAAAGATTCAGATCAACAGATAAACAACATGAATACATCTGAAAAGGATTTAGTTAACCATGAAAGAAAGACTATTCTTACCAAATGGGGAGAAGGATTTAAAAAATTTATAGATAACGTAGATACAATTGATAATTAATATAAAATTCAAAAAATGAAAACAGAAATAGATACAAATTTTAGTTTCGATTTACCAAAAAATAGAAGTAATGTAATGAAGGTTATGGGAATAGGAGGGGGTGGAAGTAATGCTGTAAATTATATGTATAAACAGGGAATAAAAGGGGTTGATTTCGTTGTTTGTAATACTGACTCCCAAGCTTTAGAAGAAAGTCCTGTACCAAATAAGATCCAACTTGGAGCAAATCTAACGGAGGGACTAGGCGCAGGAGCAAATCCTGAAATTGGAAAGTTAGCAGCATTAGAGAGTTATGAAGAGTTAAAAAATTTACTAGAGACTCAAACTAAAATGTTATTTATTACTGCTGGTATGGGAGGTGGAACAGGAACGGGTGCTGCGCCTATTATTGCAGAAATGGCTAAAGAATTTGACATTCTAACTGTTGGTATCGTAACAATACCATTTAGTTTTGAGGGAAAAAATAGAGAATCACAAGCTGTCAAGGGTCTTGAAAAACTAAAAAGATCAGTTGATTCATTAATTATTATTAATAATAATAAATTAAGAGAGGTCTATGGTAATCTTGGTTTCAAAGAAGGATTCTCCAAGGCTGATGAAGTTTTGGCAACTGCGGCAAAGGGTGTTGCACAAGTAATTACACATCACTATACACAAAATATAGATTTAAAAGATGCAAAAACTGTGTTATCAAATAGTGGAACAGCCATAATGGGGTCTTCAACTGCTAGTGGATCTAATAGAGCTAATGAAGCAGTAATGAGGGCATTAGACTCCCCTCTTCTAAATGATAATAAAATTGAAGGAAGTAAGAATGTGCTGTTATTAATTGTTTCTGGAGCTGAAGAAATTACCATAGATGAAATTGGAGAAATTAATGAATATATTCAAAATGAAACAGGTAATAGTGCAAACATAATTATGGGAGTAGGTGAAGATCTTGACTTAGGAAATAAAATCTCTGTTACAGTGATTGCAACTGGATTTGGGGATGACAAACAAAACAGTCTAGTTAGTTCTGAAACAAAAAGAGTAATTTATTCTTTAGATCAAGATCACCCTTTTGAACAAAAAATATTAGAGGAAAAAATAACTGTATCTGGAGAGAAAAATCAATTAAATGAAAATCATGAAATATTAGCTAAAGATTCTAATCAAAAGAAGATTGACAGTGAAATAAATGAAATTTTAAGAAATATTGATATCAGTTATGAAGTCTTAGATCCAGGTCTTGATATAATAGATAGTGATGACACAAAGACAAGTGACATTGAATTAAATGACATTGAATTAAATGATATTGAATATGTAATTCCAGATAAAGAACAATCTTTTGAGATAAATGGAGAGACATCTGAAATTTCATTTGGCCTTTTCTCAAATGATAATTTTGAAGATAATAAAAGTGAGGAGCTCACTTTAAATGTTAATCCTAATGATGAGAATCATGAAGCAATTGAAACAGATTTATCATCAGATAGTTCTAATACTAGTGAATCAAATATCGAGTATATAAAATTAGATCTTAATCAAGATATTGAGAATGAATTAGAGATTTTAGAAAATGATAATGAAGATGAAAAATTGAACGACTCAGATAAAATTGACATAGATAGAATTGAAGAAAACCATAATATATTTGAACAGCCTATAACCTCTGATGTTAATAATGAAAATGTTATTAGAAAACAAAACTTAAAAAAATATAATTACATATTTAAAAATAATAGTTCATCGATAGAGGATTTAGAGAAAATACCTGCATATAAGAGAATGGGAATTGAAATTGACAATTCAAAACCTAATGCTGAGGATATTTATTCAAAAACTGTTTTAAATGAGGAAAATAAGCTGGAATTTCCTGATGTAAATACATATCTTCACGATAACGTTGATTAATTTATGAAAATAGAAGAAAAAATTAACGAGTCTATAAAGGACTCAATGAAAGAAAAAAATAGTCTTAGACTCGATTCTCTTCGAGCAATAAAGTCTGCAATACTTATCGAAAAAACTAAATCTGGATCAAAAGATCAGATTGAAGAGTCAGTCGTTCTTAAAATTTTACAAAAAATGGTAAAGCAAAGGAATGATAGTGCAAAAATTTACTTAGAACAAAATAGAAAGGAATTAGCAGATGTAGAAGAATCTCAGGCAAATATAATTTCTGAATTTTTACCAACTCAGTTAAGTGAATCTGAATTATCAGAAATAATTGATAAAGTTATTGAAGAAGTTGGAGCCGAATCAATGAAAGATATGGGTAAAGTAATTTCTAAAGTAAATGAAAGAGTCTCTGGACAAGCTGAGGGTAGAGTTATTGCAGAAATTATTAAGAAAAAATTAATTGGTTAAATTAATCCAAGCTTTATGTTACTCCATCCATTGAGTTATCCTTTTGGCTATATTCTCTCTCTCGAATTATTTTAATGATTCTTTCACAGACAAGATATATGTCTTCAAAGGATGTATATAATGGAGTTAACGCTATTCGAATTATATTCTTAGGTCTAAAATCAACGATAATTCTTAATGCCTCTTTGTCAACTGGGTCAATTAGACATTTTGATATTCTCCATGCTTCTTTATGACTTATTGAAATATGGGAACCTCTTCTATCTTTTTCTAATGGTGATAGTAGATCAAAATCTAACTTTTTTAATTCATCATTATATATCAGTAGGAAAAAATCAAACAGATCCGCTGATTTAATACCTAATTTTTCTGTAGTTGCTTCAATTGTAATATCTAGAGAACTTTTGAGTGTTGATAAAGAAAGAATATGGGGTGTTCCATTTGAAAATTTCTCTATGGAATCAGACTCAATATATTCATTTGAATATTCAAAAGGTTTGTTATGGCTAAACCATCCCTTAATGGGTGATTTCAACTTTCTAAGTTTGGATTCTCTAACGTAAATAAATGCTGGAGAACCAGGACCTCCATTTAAATATTTGTATGTACACCCTATAGCATAATCTATCCCATTTGATCTCATGTCAATATCAATTGCACCAACAGAATGACTTAAATCCCATATAACAATGATATTATTATCCTTACAGAATTTACTTATATCTTCAACGGAATACCTAAATGAACTTTTGAATGATACATGAGATAAAACTACTATCCCTTTTCTTTCTGATATATATTCTTTTAGCTTTTCAATATCTGGCTTCAAATCATTACCATAATCTAGAAATTTAAAGTCAATTTTAAAGTCTTTTGCAATTACTTCACAAATATATTTGTCAGAAGGAAAGTTTAGATTGTCAGTTGTAATATTTTTTATATCTCTATTTGACTCTAAGATGCTCTTTAAAAGCTTAAAAAGATTTATTGAAGTAGAACTACCAACATACACCTCATCCTCATTAGATTTGATTATAACAGCTATTTTTTTTGAAATAATTCTGGGAAGCTTTATCCAACTCTTATTCCAGCTAGTGATTAGATTGTTTCCCCACTCCTCTTTAATAGTATGGTTAACATTATCTACTACATCCTTAGCTAATACTCCAAGTGAATTCCCATCAAGATATACTTGGTCTTTGGGTAATATAAACTTGTTCCTAAATATTGATAGTTCATCTTTAGAGTCAAGATTTTTTGCTATTTCTTTTAATCTATCCAAATATTATAAATTTTCTTAGCCCATTCTAAATACATTATTCCACTGGGATGTAAATTATCGTTAGTAATAAGATCAGGTTCATTAATCCCTCTTCTTGAGATCTCAGTAACATCAACATATTTTATACCATTGGTAGTTGCGAATTTTCTTAAACTACTATTAAATAGATTAATTTGTTCTGATATATCACTCATGTCACTAGATTCTCCGAAAGGCGTATAACCCCAATCTGGAATAGAAATTATAATTATACTTCCATCATTTTTCTTTATTCTTTTCATCTCATCCATCAACTTATTCAGGTCTTCTTCAAATTCATCTATTGGTCTAGAATTAAATTGGTTGTTAACTCCAATTAAAAGTGAGATATAATCATATTTTTTAATAAAGTTTGTTTGGTTTATTGCATTAAGTAAGTCATATGTTTTCCATCCCGTTTCTGCAATTATCATAGGTTGATCAAAATCGACACCATTCTCATAAGCAACATCAACAAATTGATTAGGCCACCTTTCATCCTCATTTACTCCCTCCCCAATTGTATAGCTATCTCCGAGAGCTATAAAACTGTATGGGCTTTCAGGCGGAGTATTAAGATTATCCTCTACTACCAAAGTATCACTAAGATTATCTCTATCAATATTTAAATCCTCATCATTATAATTTGTATTTGATGTGCAACCAATCATTACAGTTAATAAAAAAAATATTTTAAAAATTAAATGAAGTCTCATACCTAGATGTGCAAAATAATATTTTAATTCTTTACTTCAATGAATCAATTGCATTGTTTATATCGGAAGATTTAAATATATAACTTCCGGCAACTAGGATATCAGCTCCTAAAGATTTAAGTTTTTTGCTGTTTGTATTGTCTACACCTCCATCTATCTCAACTACAGCAGACGAGTCTCTTGAATCGATTAGACTTTTAAGCTCAATTAGTCTATCAAATGTTTTTTCAATAAATTTCTGTCCTCCAAAACCTGCATGAACTCCCATCAGACATACCAAGTCAACCTTGTTAATGTAATCCTCTAATTTATTAATTGGAGTGTCGGGATTAATTGCAATTCCTGACTTAATTGAAGATTCTTTCATTTTATCTAAGATTTCATCCATCTCTGAGGTTGCTTCAATATGAACAGTCAATATGTCAGAGCCAATCTCAATAAATTTATCGATGTATCTTTCGGGTTCAATGATCATTAAATGAACATCTAAAGGCTTTTTTGTCATTTTCCTAATTGAGCTTACTATTGGCATACCAAATGAAATATTTGGAACAAATAAGCCATCCATCACATCAAGATGGAACCAATCTGCATTACTTTTATCGATTATTTCGCAATCCCTGGAAAGATTACCAAAATCTGCAGCTAGAATAGAAGGAGCTATTTTTGTAGACATAATAATTTTAATTTAAGGTAAAATTATATAATTATCTAATTAAAATAAGCTTGAAAAGATATAAACATTAACAGCTAAAAGTTTATCCGAGATATGTTTTAAGTATTTTGCTCCTTGAGGTATGCTTCAATCTTCTTATAGCCTTTTCTTTAATCTGTCTAACTCTTTCCCTAGTCAGATCAAAAGTTTCACCTATTTCCTCAAGAGTCATTGCGTGCTGATTTCCAAGACCAAAATAAAGTCTTACAACATCTGCTTCACGAGGTGTAAGAGTGTCAAGGGCTCTTTCAATTTCAGTCCTCAGAGATTCATGTAAAAGTTGTCTATCAGGATTTGGGGACTCACCACTATTAAGGACATCATATAAATTTGAATCTTCACCTTCAACTAGAGGAGCATCCATTGAAACATGCCTACCAGAGTTTTTAAGTGACTCTTTAACATCATTTACAGTCATATCTAGCTCTTTTGCTATTTCTTCTGCAGATGGTGCACGTTCATGAGCTTGTTCTAGAAATGCATATGTCTTATTAATTTTATTTATTGAGCCAATTTTATTAAGCGGTAGTCTTACAATCCTAGATTGTTCTGCTAAAGCTTGAAGAATAGACTGTCTAATCCACCAGACTGCGTAAGAAATAAATTTAAAACCTCTTGTTTCATCAAATCTTTGAGCTGCTTTAATTAAGCCAAGGTTACCCTCATTAATAAGGTCAGGTAATGTCAAGCCTTGATTTTGATATTGTTTAGCAACAGAGACAACAAATCTTAGGTTAGCTTTTGTTAATTTTTCAAGAGCAAATTGATCGCCTTTTTTAATTCGCTGAGCTAACTCAACCTCTTCCTCTGCAGTAATTAAGTCAACTTTACCAATTTCTTGAAGATATTTATCAAGAGACGCTGTCTCCCTATTAGTTACCTGTTTTGTTATTTTTAATTGTCTCATAGACTAATAAATGCCACAAAAATTGTTCCAAAGTGAAAAAAAATTATTTTTTTTCTAATAAAACTTTTCTTGAAATTTTTTGTTTTCTAGTTCTTTTGTCAATCCCCAGGTATTTAACCTCAATTTGATCACCTAGATTTATATAATCAGTTACTTTTTCAACTCTTTCCCATGCTATTTCTGAAACATGTAGCAGAGCTTCTTTACCTGGAACAAACTCAACAACTGCTCCAAAATCAAGTATTTTAACAACGTTTACTTTGTATACTTCATCTATTACTGGCTCAAAAACTAAATTTCTAATTCTTTCAATAGCGTTATCAATTTTTTCCTGATCAACACCAAGTATTTCAATTACACCAACTTCATCTTTTTCGTTAATTACAATTGTTGTATCAGACTCCTTTTGAAGTTCTTGTATGTTTTTACCACCTGGCCCAATAACCATACCAATAAAGTCCTTAGCTATTTCCATAGTAACCATTTTCGGTGCGTGAGGTTTTACAGTTTCGTTTGGTTTATCAAGTGAACTGTCAAGTTTATCAAGAATATGAAGTCTACCCTTTTTTGCTTGATTTAATGCTTCTACAAGAATTTCATATTTTAATCCCTTAATTTTAATATCCATTTGACATGCAGTTATACCCTCTCTAGTTCCAGTAACTTTAAAGTCCATATCTCCAAGGTGATCTTCATCTCCAAGAATGTCTGAAAGTACAGCATATTTATCACCTTCACTAATAAGTCCCATCGCTATACCAGAAACATTACTTTTAATATTTATACCTGCATCCATCAGAGCAAGTGATCCTGCACAAACAGATGCCATTGAAGATGATCCATTAGATTCTAAAATTTCAGATACAATTCTAACTGTGTACGGACAATCATCTGGCATTACCTTTTTAAGGGCACGTTGTGCCAACATTCCATGGCCAATTTCTCTTCTAGATGTTCCTCTAAGAGGTCTAGCTTCTCCTGTTGAAAAAGGGGGAAAGTTATAATGTAAATAGAAGCTTTCTTCTGACTGATTTGTAGGCATATCAATTACGTTTACTTCTCTACTTGTTCCTAATGTTAGAGATGCAAGAGACTGAGTCTCACCTCTTGTAAAAACTGCAGATCCATGAGTAGAAGGTAGGTATCCAACTTCTGTCCAAATATCTCTTATATCTTCTGTTTTTCTTCCATCTAGCCTAGTACCTTCATTTAGAACTAGATCTCTAATAGCTTTTTTCTGTGCTTTGTTAAAGTATTTTACAATCAAGTCTTTCTTTTCTTCAATAATCTCATCATCATATGAGTCTATCAGTTCTTCTTTCAATGAACCAAAAGATTCGCTTCTTTCATTTTTTGAAAGTCCCTTCTTAGCAATATCATATGATTTTTGATAAATTTTATCCAAGATTTCAGCTTCTAAATCCTGATCTTCTTCTGCTTCATCGTATTCCCTCTTTTCTGAACTAATACCAGCTTGTTTAATAAGTTCTTTTTGTGCATCAATTTGTCTTTTGATTTCATCATGAGCATATCTTATTGCATCAGTCATTTCTTCTTCAGAGATTTCATCAAATTCTCCCTCAACCATAACAACAGAGTCCTCAGTAGCTCCAACCATTATATCAATATCAGATTCTTCTAATTGAATTCTAGAAGGATTTATTATAAAATTTCCTTCAATTCTTGCAACTCTAACCTCAGAGATTGGACCATCAAATGGAATGTCAGATAATGAGATTGCTGCTGAGGCAGCTAAACCAACAAGAGCATCAGGCATTACATTCTCATCATTGGACATAAGTTGAATCATAACTTGAGTTTCTGAATGGTAGTCCTTTGGAAATAATGGACGTAGAACTCTATCAACTATCCTCATAGTAAGTATTTCTTCGCTACTAGGTCTAGCTTCTCTTTTAAAAAATCCACCAGGAAATCTTCCAGCTGAAGCAAATTTTTCTCTATAATCAACTGTTAGAGGTAAAAAATCTAGAGATGAAGCACCATAGCTTGAAACAACAGTAGACAAGAGCATACAATCTCCCATTCTAATTACTACTGATCCATGAGCTTGCTTTGCAAGTTTACCAGTTTCAATAGAAATTTCTCTACCATCTGATAATTTTATAATTTGTGTTAAAGGTTTTGGATTCATATTTTAGTATTGGTTATATTTTTGTTGTGTGTAATGAAGACAACCAAACTAAAAATGCTATTTTCTGATACCTAATTTTTTTATTATATCACGATATCTTTGAATATCTGTTTTCTTTAAATACTCAAGTAAGTTTCTCCTTTTACCCACCATTTTTACAAGTGATTTTTCTGTATTAAAATCTTTTGCGTTTGATTTCAAATGGTTTGATAAGCTTTCAATTCTTTTAGTAAAAAGTGCAATCTGGCTTTCAGAAGAACCAGTATCTTTCTTGCTTTTACCAAATTCTTTAAAAATATCTTCTTTCTTAAGTACTGTCATTCAATTATTTTTGAGCCGCAAATATACTAGAATATATTTAGAAATTAAATTATTTAATCATATTTACGAAGAGTATTATTTTGAATTAAATCAATGTAAAGATTGATTTTTTTCTTCAACTCTTTTCTATGACTTATAAAATCAAGAAATCCTTTTTCAAGAAGAAATTCACTCTTTTGAAATCCATCAGGTAGGTCTTGCCCAGTGGTGTCTTTTACAACTCTTGGTCCAGCGAATGCTATTAGTGCTTTTGGTTCAGCTATATTAATATCTCCAAGCATTGCAAAAGATGCAGTAGTCCCTCCAGTAGTTGGATCAGTACATAATGAGATGTATGGAATACCTGCCTCTGAAAGATCATTTAATTTTGCAGAAGTCTTTGCCATTTGCATTAATGAGGTTGCAGATTCCATCATCCTTGCACCACCTGACTTTGAAATTATAACTAGTGGATACTTCTTTTTTATTGCATAATCAATAGATAAAGAAATTTTTTCACCCACTACTGATCCCATTGACCCGCCAATAAATTTAAAGTCCATACATGCAATCACAATCTCTTTCCCATAGGACTTACCATAACCAATCCTAATTGCATCTTTTAAATTGGTTTTATTTTGGGCATCTTTAAGCCTATCCGAATATTTTTTTTGATCTTGAAACTTTAAAAAATCTACGGGGGATATTTTTGCTCCAATCTCCTTAAATTTATTATCGAAAAGAATTTCAAAATATTCTCTACTTCCTATATGTACATGGTAGTCATCCTCAGGACTCACATACATATTTTCTGCTAATTCCTTTGTCTCAATAATTTTTCCAGTGGGAGTCTTATACCAAAGTCCTGCAGGTATATCTCTTTTCTCCTCAGTTTTAGTATTTATATTCTTGTTTGTTCTTTTAAACCAACTCATATATGTGGACTTTAATCTAAGGTATTGATATTATTTAAGTCTTCAAAAGCTTTTATCAATCGGGATTTAAATGTCTCTTCCCCTTTTCTTAACCACACTCTTGGGTCATAAAATTTTTTATTAGGGTTTTCACTACCATCAGGATTTCCTATCTGAGTCATTAAGTAGTCTTTTTTATCAATCATATAATCTCTAACTCCTTCTGAAAAAGCAAATTGAAGATCAGTATCAATGTTCATCTTTATTACTCCATAGCTTATTGCCTCCCTTATCTCTTCTACAGATGAACCTGATCCACCATGAAAAACAAAGTTCAAAGTGTTTTCAGGAAGATTAAATTTCTTTGAAACATATTCTTGAGAATTTTTAAGAATTTTAGGAGTTAACTTTACATTCCCTGGTTTATATACACCATGAACATTACCAAATGCTGCAGCAATCATGAATTTATCACTAACAGAAATAAGTTCTGAGTAAGCATAGGCTACTTCATCGGGTTGTGTATATAATTTTGATGAGTCAATGTCAGTGTTATCAACACCATCCTCTTCTCCTCCTGTAACTCCTAGCTCAATTTCTAGGGTCATGTCAAGATCACTTAATCTTTTGAGATATTCCTTGCAAATAGCAATATTCTCCTCAAGAGGTTCCTCAGAAAGATCAATCATATGAGAGGAAAATAATGGAAATTTATTCTTCTTGTAAAAGTCTTTTCCATATTCTAAAAGTCCATCTATCCATGGAAGAAGTTTTTTAGAACAGTGATCAGTATGAATTATAACTTTAGCACCATAATTATCGATAGTTTTATGAATGTGGTATGCACCGGCAATTGACCCTGAAATTGAAGAATTAAAACCATTATTTGGCATTCCTTTACCAGCGATAAATTGAGAGCCACCACTAGAAAATTGAATTATAACTGGACTGTTAAGTTCAGAAGCAGTCTCAAGTACAGAATTTATTGTATTTGTTCCAGAAACATTAATCGCTGGAAGAGCAAATTTCCTTTCTTTTGCTAAACTAAATAATTGTTGATTTTTTTCCCCGAAAATAAAGTTATCTCTCAAAATAAATAATTTTTAATTTTTGTCAAAAATATTAAACTTATTTCTAAAATGGGTAATTAATACCAATATTAAATACCGCTTTATTTAAACTAAAATCACTAAACCATCTATTACTTTTGTCTTTAGCTGGATTATATGTTTTAAAGGCAGTATCTAATCTTAAAACAAAAAAGTTAAAATCATATCTTAACCCAATACCAGTCCCAATAGCTAATTCACTCAAATCAGAAAAATTGTTAAAAGTCATAGAGTCATCATCAGTATTATCACTAATGTTCCATATATTACCAATATCAATAAAGTAGGCACCATTGAGCTTTCCTGAAATTTTATTTCTATATTCAAAATTTAAAGAAATTTTAAAATTAGCTTCATTAAATTCATTTATATTATTGCTGCTTCCTGGTCCTAGTTTATATGCTTTCCATGCTCTATTATCATTAGAACCCCCTGCATAATATGATCTTGTGAAAGGTATGTAATCTGAGTTTCCATATGGTATTGCAATACCAGTGAAAGCCCTAAGAGCAAAGATATTTCCGTTATTTAATAAAATATGTTTGATATAATTAACCTCAGCTTTTGTGTATTGAGAGGGTAAAATATCAGAAATTTCAACTTTATTATCCAAATTTAGGTTTCTTCCTCTAAGCACTTCATTAAAGACATTCCCTACCATTTCAAACTTTAATCTCAATCTAGAAAAATTCTCATCTAAGAAATTTTCTTGAGTATTTCGGTTAATTGTAATTGAAGAACCAACTATTAAATTATTCTCTGTTAACCTATCCTTTCTCTCTAAAATAGAATTTACATTTTTATAAAAATCTGTACCTGAATCTAAGGTTGTTTCGTTATTAAGAACTTGTGAAATAAAAATTTCTGAGCCTTCAGGAATTGTAAGATCTCCATCTTGATTAAGTGTTGATTGATCAAGATTATAGATTGATGAAATATAATTAAGCTTATCGTAGGAATTTTTATAAACATTGAAATAATTAGATACATTTTGATTATTCACATACTCAAAATCAAGAAGTTTAAAATTTATTTTGGAGTATCTAGATGGATTCCAATTAACCTCATATATTCCTGAATAGTATTGTTTGTCCAAACCGATATTTTTTTGAACAGTTGAACCTATAATTATATTTGTAGCAGGATTCATTTCCTTTCTAATTAATTTATATGACCTAAAGGGAAGTATTGCTCTCGGAATTCTTAGATTAAGATTACCTCCTAATTCAAAAAGATTAAAAAATGAATCATCAGGATCTCCAATATCTTTAGAGGCTCCAATGCTATTATTTAGATTAACTGAGAGATTTTCTGTGCCTCTAAATATATTCCTAATATTAAAATTTGTCCCGAATGATATTCCAAAATCTTCAATATTTGAATGAGTAAAATCTAAATCAAAACCTAAACTAAATCTGTCTCTTGGTAATAGATATATTAAGGTATTCAAAGAATCCATTTCCTCTTCAATTATAATTCTGGGATATTTAAATGCTCCTAAATTAGAGAAGTATCTAGAAGTTAAAAGTTTATCATTCTCAATAAATTTTTGACTTTTTTTAAAAAATACAGGTTCAGTTATTGATCTTGGAGAATAATTGAGTTTACCCTTTGAGAATATTTTAATACCATTGAAATTAAGAGAGTCAGTATATGAACTTATATTTGAAAGTTCATCAAGTGATTCAACATAAATTTTTATATCATTAATATTCTTAACGCTATATTCACTCTCCTCATCTTTATTGTTTATTGATAATATTAACGGAATTTTCTTTTTATTACCTGTACTATCAATTAAAACATTAAAATTTATACTTCTTTGTTGAAAATCATGTATACCATTATTTTTAAATAATGATATTAGCCTATCTCTCTCAAGTAATAATTTATTAATAGAAAAATATTCATCTTTTTTTACTAGGCTTGCATCTTTTGAAATTTTATAGAGTGAATCTATATCTCTAGATTTAAATTTCAATGAAATTGAATCAATTAAGTATCTGGTATTAGTTTTTACTTTATACTGAAGATTAGCCTTTTTACCTTCAATGATAGTATCAACATTAACCTTTGAATCAAAATAACCTTCATTATTATAAAACTGTTTTAACCTAGATATATTATTATTAACATCTGTTTCACTGAGCCTAAATGGTTCTTGACCTAAACTTTTTAAAAATTCATTAAATGAATTATTATACTTTTTAAGTTGTTTAACTTGTTTATCTGATAGTATTTTTGATAATCTAGTATACCTTTTAGGCTTTTTATTAAGCCATAAATCAAACTTTTCATCAGGATTATCACTCGATAAGTTGTAAATGTACAATCCAATAGGATATCCTAGAAATTTATTAGATGGGGTAGGTGGGTCAATTAATAATTTTACTGGGTTTCTTTTGACAATTGTATCATTAACAATAAAAGTATTATCTGTAAGCACTGTTTCTTCAAGTCCATCGTAAATATTAGAACTACAGCCATTTAAAATTAAAAAAAATAGGATTAAGTAAATTATTTTATTAGTAGACAACTTTAATTTTTTACTAAATTACAGTTTTTAGCTTAAAAATTTCTTTGCCTAATGATCTCAAATACAACTGCTGAAAAAGCAACAGAAACATTAAGTGAATCAATCTTTGAGCTTATGGGTACTTTTAAAATATTATTTGATAGCTTTAAAATACTTTTAGATATACCCTTTTCCTCTGAACCCATAATGATAGCAACAGATTTTTTAAAATTTGAACTGTATATTGTGTCCTCTCCCTTTTCAGACAGACTTATAATATCAATTTCTAGAGAGCTTAAATGTAGAATAGCATCTTTTATATTGTTAACCCTTGCAATTGGTATTTTAAATACTCCTCCTGATGATGTCTTAACTACATCAGAGTTTACTGGTGCAGAATTGTTTTGAGGAATAATTATTCCATCTACATTTGCTGCGACAGCTGTTCTGATAATAGCTCCAAAGTTTCTTGTATCAGTTACTCCATCCAGTAATAAATATGTTTTTGGGGATTTATTGTCAAATGTAGTTGATACTAGCTCTTCAATTGATAATAATTTGATTGGAGATAATATTGCTACTGCTCCTTGATGATTTTTATTGATATACTTTTTAAATTTCTCCTTAGGAACAAATGAGTATTTAATATTATTATTTTCTAATAATCTAACTAATGACCTAAATAAACTGCTTTGATGTGAATCTGATTTAAGTAGATATACTCTTGACACCTCTTTTGATGACTCAATTGCCTCTATAATAGATCTAATGCCGTAAATCTCTACTTGTTTATCCATATAAAAGTATATATAAAAAAAAAGGAGGTTAAAAAACCTCCTTTTTAAAATATTAATTTATCAAATTATTGACAAATATTCATAGCCTTGAATCCTACTGCAGGACTTGTACCGTCCGATAAAGCAGTTTGAGATCCAGAACCATCTAAACCTGTCCAGTTAACTTGATAAGTAATTTCACTATCCCAGTCTCCCGAAGTAAATTCGAATCCGAAAGTTGAAGCGCTTGCAGGAACTGTGAACGAAGTCGTCCCATCTGTTCCAGCAACAGTCCATGATGTAGTAACACCATCAATTGTCCATTTTAATGTAGCACCATTCCAACCATCTCCCCAACTATCCTGACCAGTAATAGTATAAATACCAGCTACTGCACCAGAATTGTTAGCATCAAATCTACATCCAATTACTATTGGATATAAGAAAGGAGATCTAAAATATGAACCTGTCATTGATCCAGTTACAGAAGATCTTGAATAAGAATTTCCGTCTGTAAGGTTTAATTGAAATCTTACAGTAACAACATCATTACCTTTAAAGCTACCAACACCTAATGCTCCAAGTGCTTGTGTTAATGATAATGAAAAGTCAAATCTAGGTAGTCCAACAGGACCGTCATACATTTCAGACCTATTAACAGTCTGATATAAAACTTCTGCACCTGAATTAAACTGTAGATAAATTTCTACATTTTGTGTTAAACCACCCATTTCTTTATCGTGTGGCTCAAGTGTCCAGTTAACAACCGACGTACCAGGAGTAGCTGCTTGATACTCACCAGACTTTGAAATTTGTCTAAGTGCAGCACCTTGCTCATACTCTTTAAGCATGTAGTCAGTCATCATCTCGTACCCTCCATATTCGTCAGAAGAAAATTCTTTTGAACAAGAAACTACTAGTGTAATTAAACTAAGATATATAAATAATTTTTTCATGTTTTTTAGTTTTAATCGACCGCTGGTCCGTTAGTGTTCCAAAATACTCTTGATGTTAAATCAGCTTTCTGAGTAACATTAGAGTTGTTAGCCGCATAGTTTTGTGGATACCACATTGATACAGGGAATGGCCCTGGATCTGGTTCAACCATAGGTTGAAGATTCTTTGGATAACCATTTCTTCTATATGAATTATATGCATCAATTCCGTTACCTCTTTGAGTAATCCAGAATTCTTCAGCCCAAAGCTCAAGCTTACCATCTAATGTAGATGCAGCACCCCATTCAGTAGCAAAGTTTGCTATATAAGCATCAATTGCTGCCTGGTCCATTGCAGGAGCTCCTGGTATATCATCCACTTTATTCATGTGAGATCTAATACCAGCTAAAGTTTCAGTTGTAGGATCACCTCCAGTCATAACTGCTACTTCTGCATTCATAAAATGCATCCATGAGTTAGCAACAATTGGAGTTACACCTTGACCACCTGCACCATCTCCGGCACCAAGACCACCAAAACTTAGGTCATCGTAAGCACCACCAGCAGGGAATATACCAGCTAGAGTTCTTTCGAAACCATCAGGTGGAATACCTTCATCGTTTCCATGATCTCTTCCCCAGTATCCCTCAGGAAGTACACAGTACAATCCATAAGCAACCCTGTGAGGCTCGATATAGTAACCAGGTGTTGAACATTCAATCTGAACTTCGTTAGGAGGTCCATCAGCACCAGGTGTTTCAGAAACATTTCTATAATACAAGTAAAGTATTCTAGGGTCTCTTACACCGTTTCTACCTTTCATTAAACGATCCATCATCCAGTTAGACTGATAGTCACCAGCTCCAGTATTAGAGTAGTTATATCTGTAAATTGGATGTCTAGTATCAGGATTAATTGCATTTGTACCCCATTTGAATTCAAAATCATCTGCACTATCAGTAATATAATTAGTAATAGCGTTATAACTTGAATAATCACCTAGGTTAAGGTATGCTCTTTTCTTGATACTGTTTGCAGCTTTAATCCATCCAGCAGCATTACCTCCGTAGTACATATCGTACTGTGGAGTAGCACCACCTTGATTAAAGTTACTAATTGCAGAATCAAGTAAACCAATTGCAGCATTATAAACTGACTGACCTGAGTCAGCAGCAGGATTCAGGTTCTCAGAACCTTGTAATGCTTCAGTATAAGGAACATCACCAAAGTAGTCTACTAGAGTTAACATAATATAAGCTTGCATAACCTGACCCATTCCAATGTAATAAGTAAGACCGTTTTCAGAAGCTAGAATATTCATTAATCTAATATCCTCCATCATACCTTGGTAAGCGCTTGACCACGCACCAGAGAATGAACCTGGAGAATAATTATCTCTATACATTCTGTCACCTCCTAGGTACGCGACTCTTGTAAGTCTTGCACCAACATCACCCATGTTATCAACAAATGAAGCAAAGTCTTCTTGAATGTTATTAATAAACAAGTCAGTACTAGCCTGCGCTGGGTTTAATGCATTAGGGTTAACAGTAAGATCTAACTCAGTAGTTTCACATGAGCTTAATACTAGTAAACTAGAAAAAGCTAAAATCGAAAGTTTGTTAAAATTTTTCATAATTTTTAAATTTTTGAATTAGAACGTTAATTTTAAACTTACACCGTATCTTCTAGCACTTACACCATTGAAGTATTCAAAACCAGAACCGTTACCAACACCAAGACCGGCGATGTTAGGATCATAGTTAATACCTTCAGGTGTGTTATAAGCATCATACCAAAGGTTGAAACCTTGTGCAGAAACAGAAGCCGCTCCAAATGGAGTTTTATCTAACCAATTTTTAGGTACGTCAAAAGTAAGTGAAACTTCACTTAGTCTTAAAACACTAGCATCCCAAGTTCTTAACTCGTCTGCTCCTAAAATCAAGTTACCGAAGTAAGTTGTAGCGTTATCAATTTGTTTATTGTTTGGAGAACCATCAGAAAGAACACCAGGTAAAACATATGGTAATTCTCTATCAACAGTATCAATTGTCTGACCTCTACCAAGTAGTGTCATAATAAAACTTGAATACATATCACCACCAATAGTAGCATTAAATAGAACATTTAAAGATAAATTTCCATAAGTAATAGTGTTACCAATATTTGCAATGAAATCAGGGTTACTATCACCAATTAATGAATACTTGTTAGTCTTGTAATTTGTATCGTTGTTTGTACCATAACTACCAGCAGCATCAATTAGTGGTCTACCAGAGCTATCTCTTGAAACAGATGTTCCAATCATAGATGTTAATGGTAATCCAGGAATTGCAGCGTTACCTCTTGTAGAGAAACCAGCATAAACAATTTGATCAGTATTTTGTCCTAGATCTTCAACAATAGCTTGGTTAGTTGTGTAGTTTACACTAGTATTCCAGTTAAACTTATCACCTCTAATCCAATCAGCGTTAAGATCTACTTCCCAACCAGTTGCACTAATTTCACCAATGTTTGTACTAGTAGAAGTATAACCTGTTGATGGGTCAAGTGGTTGTGTTATAATAAGATCAGTAGTTGTTCTGTCGAAGTAAGAAATTTCAGCAGATAATCTATTATCAAATAAATTAGCTTCTAAACCAAACTCAAGCTCAGCAAGTAACTCAGGCTTTAAACCAAGGTTACCCAGAGATGAACCAGATGTGTTTGTAATTACATCAACACCATCAATCTTATAATCTTTTGTATTTAAGTTAAGTACAGATGAAATTGGATATCCAGTAGGATATGTCGCAGATGTACCATAACTAGCTCTAACCTTTAGGAAATCGACTGGTAAGTTACCAAAGTCTAAAACTGAAGTTGGAACGAAAGATATACTTGCAGATGGGTAAGTAATAGATCTATTTTCTTCTGCTAGGTTAGATACCCAGTCAGTTCTAGATGCTAATGTTAAATACAAGTAGTTTTGATAATCTAGAGAAGCTTGAGCAAATACCCCAAGTACGTTTCTTCTAGAATAAAATTCAATTTCTTCCTGAGAGTTAAAGTTATAATGTCTTAAAACATTAAATACATTCTGACCAGTACTTCTTACACCATTTCTATCATATTCTCTTGCATTAGATGTAGCACCAGCGTTAAAAGTCATAGACCAATCACTGTCAAGTTCGAAATCTCCGTTAACAGTTATTTGGTGGTTAAAGATTGTAGCAGTGTTATTCCACTTTTCGTAGAATCCAGATTGTGTTTCAAGACTTCCGTCAACACCACCCTTGTTTTGATAACTTGTGTTATCCTCACTATATACATCATAACCATATCTATATTGAACGTTTAAATTATCAGAGATGTCATATTGAACTGAAGTACCACCATAAACCCTGTGAGTAGCCTGCGCATCTTGAGTATTTGCAACAGTCCAAAGTGGGTGCTGTATACCATTAGATGATCTATAATATATAGATGCTCCTGTAATAGGGTGTGCATATGGTAATTGACCTATACCAACAGATCTTGGAGTATAGAATACGTTACCATATAATGATGAATCAGAACTACCACTACTATATGCCGCAGCAATAGGTGGAGTTTTAAAGTCAGTAAATGAATAGTTAAGTGTTCCGTTAACAGTAATTTTGTTTGATAAAACAGCTCTACCACCGAAACTAATGTTGTTTCTTCTTAGAGTGTTTCCAGGAGTAAACCCTTCGTCATCTAAATTACCATAGTTAACATTATAAGATACTTTTCCGTCATCACTTTGACCTCTGAAGTTAATGTTTGTATTAATTATGCTTCCAGGCTGGAATAAGTCACCAACACTGTCATAAGGCTTCCACTCCCATAGAGAGTCTTCAGATAAACCTATTAAAGGTAGAAGATCTCTTGCAAGGAACCTCGCATTTAAGTTACTATTGTATGGGTGTTTCAAAAATCCAGGTTGACCTGAAACTGTACCATTAATCTGTGATTGTTTTCCCCATCCTGCTGGACCTTCCTCGCGGAAACTTGGACCCCAGTTTGAGAAGAACCAACCAAAGTTTTGGTTGAAACCATTACCATACTCCATTTGATATTCTGGCTTCATGGCAAGCTCGTTTACAAAGTAAGACGTGTTAACCGTCACTTCATTTTTTTGAGCTTTCATACCTGAAGCAGTAGTACCGGATTTTGTAGTAATTAATACTACACCGTTTCTACCTTGCGATCCATAAAGTGTAGCCGCAGCTAAACCTTTAAGAACGTTAACAGATTCAATATTATTTGGATCTAGATCTAGGAATCTTGAAGAACCGTTGTTACCTGAGGTAAAACTACCCATTGAGTTAGTATCACTTGCGAAAGGGACACCATCAACAACGAATAACGGTTGGTTACTTGAACTAAAGGTACTTAGACCTCTAATTATAACACTTGTTCCTGATCCAGAAATACCACCTTGATTTGTTACTTGTACACCAGAGGCTTTACCAGAAAGTACACGCGCAACATCACCAGAAGCTCTATTTTCGATTTGACTATTGTCAACCTCAGATACAGCATATCCTAGTGCACGTTTTTCTCTTGTAATACCTAAACTGGTTACGATAACTTCTTCAAGTTGATTACCTAGGGAAAGTGAAACGTTAATGACGTTGCCTGCTCCAACAGCTATTGCTGATGTTTCATAACCAACAAAACTGAATTCCAGAGTCTGGCCTTCAGATACATTAACAGAAAAGTTCCCATCGAAATCAGTGGTTACACCAGTAGTTGTGCCCTGAACTAGAACAGTAGCTCCCGGTAAAGGAAGACCATCTGGATCAGAAACAACACCAGTTACTGTCTTCTGAGCGAACGACAATTGAGCCGTTAGCAAGAAAACCACTAGTAATCTGAATAAGCTTTTCATACTTAGTTATTTAGTTATTAATAAATTTTTGTTAAAATTTTCTTAAATTTTTCGTAAACGCTAAGTTACATCAATAATTCAAAAAAAAAAGAAACTTCTAATGTTTATTGAAAAAAAAATAAAAAAAACGAGATTTTTCTATTAAAAAAGGGTTAATAATGATAAAATGATAATTTTTTAGTCAAAATATTATCATATTAACAAAAAATCTATAGATTTTCTACGAATTCAAAAATCTTTATAATTGAGCTTAAATCACTTACTTTTAACTTCTCAGATTTGATAAATTTCTTTACTTTATCAGAGTTGTCTCCAAAGTAATTGATAATTGACTTTTTTGACTGTTTTAGCTTTACAGGTGTGCTTCCATTTGAACTTATATATAGCTCAACGCTTTCGACATATCTTGGAGGGAAAGAATTTTCAAGAGAAGTTCTTGCAATTTTTGCTTCCATGAAAGTTTTCTTTTTCTTGAGGAACAACTTGTCTTTCTGACCATCAAATATATTAATCAAATAACCAATGTAGGCATTACCACTCTCTAACCTGTAAGGTAGATACTCATATCTTTCACCATTAATTAAAGGAATTACATCTGCACTTTTGATTAAAATTACATCGGATTCAGACTGAGAAGGTGTATCAGCCATTTCTATTTCATCCCTAAAAGCATTATACCTCATATAACCAGTGTCATTTAATTCTTTACCAAAATATTCAAGTGTTGCTATATTGAAATCAGCATCAAAATAATGAGTCCCTTGAACATTCAATGGTTGAGGAGCTCTTGTTGATTTGTTACCAAAATCAATTAAGGCTTGTTGAGTTGCTCCTGTAATTGCACCGTTAATGTTACCTTGGGATTGCAAATTAAATGATAGGATAGTAGTAAATAGAAAGGTGTATATGTATTTCATATTGTAAATTTTCAGGGCAAACTTAAATATAATATTCTTAAAAAGTATAAATCTTATTGTGTATTTAACAATAAATTAATCATTATATCATTTAGAAACTACTAGAGCTAAAAGTTTAAATAAAAAATTATTTACTAAATATATCGATCTGGCCTCGGAAAAGGTCATCAAATTTCTCGCCCTCTCTGATCTTCTTTATTTCATTTTTATAAATACATACTTCAGTTGGTTTAAGCCTGCTGTTATAGTTGCTAGTCATAGTAAATCCATAAGCTCCAGAATTTTTAAAGCATAATAAATCACCTTTTGAAACTCTTGATATCTCTCTATTTTCTGCAAAAGTGTCTTTCTCACATATATAACCGACTACTGAATAATCAAATTTTTTATCGTTTGGATTAGATAAGTTAACTATTTCATGATATGATTTGTAAAGAGTAGGTCTTACAAAGTGATTAAAGCCAGAGTTGACTTGAACAAAAGTATTCTTGCTTGATTTTTTTACATAATTAACTTTAGTAATAAAATATCCTGAATCGCTGACTAAAAATTTTCCTGGTTCAAAAATAAGCTTTAAGTCTTTTCCTTTTTTTTGTTTAAATTTTTCAACTTCTTCATTAATGACATCTGCGTACTTATTAAGGTCAGTTTCAGTATCCCCAAAAAAATAGGGGATTTTAATTCCACCTCCAAGATCGATTGTTTCAATATTTTGAAATTTATGTGCAATAGAAAATATTTTTCTTATTCCCAATTCAAAATGATTATTCTTAATAATATCGCTACCTGTATGAATATGAAGAGTAGTTACTTTAATTTTTTTCTCCTTATCCATTTTCACAATCTCATCTAGACTCTCTTCAGTAATTCCAAACTTAGAATCTAAATGCCCAACACTTATATTTTCATTTCCACCTGCCATGACTCCTGGGTTAATTCTTACCGATACAGTTTGATTGGGATAAGCTTTTGAAAAATCTATCAAAGACTCAAGGCTATCAAGATTAATCTTTACACCTAATGCCATTGCCTCTTTTATTTCAGAAAAATTAACACCATTTGGTGTGAATAGAATTTTTTTAACGTCATATCCACATTTAATTCCTGTTCTAACTTCCTCAATTGAAACTGCATCGAGTCCTAGCCCTAGACTTTTAATATATCTTAATATTGAAATATTAGAAAGAGCTTTAGCTGCAAAGTGAATTTGATAATTGTCTAATTTTTTGAATGCCTCTTTAAGTTTTTTAAGTTGACTATCTATTATGGATAAATCATATACATAAAGGGGAGTTCCAAAATTTTCGGAAGCTTTTTTAAGTTTTTCAATATTCATAGGATGAATTAATCTTTAAATATAAATCTGATTTTAAATAATTCAAATTTCTTAAGTTTTGTAGTTATATTTGTCGCCATGAATTTACATGAATATCAGGGAAAAGAACTACTAAAAAACTTTAATGTTTCAATCCAAAGAGGTTATGTTGCCAATACACCGGATGAAGCAGTAAAATGTGCAGAAAAACTTACTGAAGAGACAGGAACTAAAATATTTGTAATAAAGGCTCAAATACATGCAGGTGGTAGAGGAAAAGGAGGGGGTGTTAAAATTGCTAAGAGTCTAGAAGAAGTAAAAAAAATTTCATCAGATATAATAGGCATGAACCTTATTACTCCTCAAACATCAAAAGATGGAAAGCTTGTCAGAAAAGTGCTTATTGCAGAGGATGTATATTATGATGGAGAGTTTGATAGAAAAGAATTTTATATATCAGTTCTATTAAACAGAGCCTCATCTAAAAATATGATAGTCTATTCAACTGAAGGAGGAGTTGACATTGAGGCAGTTGCTGAAAATACCCCGGAATTAATTTTTAATGAAGAAATTGATCCTGGAACTGGGATTTTGCCTTTTCAATCAAGAAAAATTGCATTTAATCTAGGTCTGGAAGGTTTGGCCTTTAAGAATATGTCAAAATTTGTTACCAATCTTTATAATGCATATGTTAACTCAGATGCTTCTTTATTTGAAATAAATCCTGTGCTCAAGGCCTCAGATGATAAAATAATTGCTGTAGATTCAAAAGTTACAATTGATGAGAATGCCCTTTTTAGACATAAAGATTATGAATCCCTTAGAGATTTAAATGAAGAGAATCCAGTTGAGGTTGAAGCAAGAGAGAATGGCCTAAACTATGTTGATTTAGATGGGAATGTAGGGTGCATGGTTAATGGTGCTGGGCTAGCTATGGCTACTATGGATCTTATAAAACTTGCTGGAGGAGAGCCAGCAAACTTTCTTGATGTTGGTGGAACTGCTGATTCAAAAAGAGTTGAAAAGGCTTTTAGGCTGATACTTCAGGACTCAAATGTAAAAGCAATCTTGGTAAACATATTTGGCGGTATAGTAAGGTGTGATAGGGTGGCAGAGGGTATTGTTTCTGCTTATAAGAATTTAGATAATATTAATGTGCCCATAATAGTTAGACTTCAAGGTACTAATTCAGATAAGGCTAAAGAAATAATAGATAACTCAGGGTTAAATGTTCTTTCAGCTACTGCATTTGATGAGGCAGCTACAAAGGTTCAAGCTGCCATTAACTGACATATAGTCATCTTTTTTTATTTTTTAACGTCATTTTGTCATATATTTTTATTTGGTATTCTATTTGACTATTATTTATTGAATTTAATATTCAATGTTTAACAAAAAAAATAATTATGAGAATAGTAAAATATAATAACAACAACGTATTTCCATCATTAATGAATGAATTTTTTAATGATGATTTGAGAATGAATTTTTTTAATAGAAGACATTCTGTTCCATCAGTTAATTCAGTTGAAAATAATGATTCTTTTGAAATCGATCTTGCAGTGCCAGGAATGAAGAAAGATGATTTTACAATCGAATTAAATGATAAAATTTTAGTGATTTCATCGGATAACTCAAATTATGATCAAAATGAAAGAACAAGATTAAATGAATTTAATTATTCTTCTTTTCAGAGATCATTTAGAGTTCCAGAATCAGTAGAACTTGATAAGATCAAAGCAAATTATAAAAATGGAATTTTAAAGATTAAGTTACCAAAGAGAAAAGATAGCATAACAAAACCAAATAGGGTAATTGATATAAGCTAAATTATGGTTAATAATCTATAATTAAGGTGCACAATTGTGCACCTTTTTTATTTGATCTTTTTCTTAAGATATTCAATTTTATCTCTAAGATCAGCAGCTTTTAAAAAGTCAAGTTTCTTAGCAACACTTTCCATCTCTTTCCTTAACTGTTTAATTTTAGTTTCAATTTGATTCCTGTTATGATAGCTTTTAATCTCCTCTTCAAAGTCTTCGTAATTGTTACTGACACTCTCTTTTGATTCTTCAAAAGAGTTTGTGAATGATTTTTCCATCTGTTTTGGAACAATATTATTCTCTGTATTGAAATCCTCCTGTTTTTTTCTTCTATACTCAGTCTCCTTAATTGTTTTTTTCATACTTTCAGTAATGATATCAGCATACATTATAGATTTTCCATTGATGTTTCTAGCTGCTCTTCCAACTGTCTGGATTAAAGATCTATGACTTCTCAGGAATCCTTCTTTATCAGCATCTAAGATTGCAACTAATGATACTTCAGGTAGGTCAAGGCCTTCTCTTAATAGATTAACACCAACAAGAACATCAAATATCCCTTTTCTTAAATTTTGCATTATCTCAACTCTTTCAAGAGTATCAATATCACTATGAACATAATTAGCCCTAATCTTGGATTTATGAAGGTACTTTGTAAGCTCTTCAGCCATTCTCTTAGTCAAAGTAGTTACTAAAACTCTTTCATCTTGTTCAACCCTTTTTAAGATCTCCTCAATTAAGTCATCAATTTGATTTTCTGACCCACGTACTTCTATGATCGGATCAAGTACGCCAGTAGGTCTAATAATTTGTTCTACAAATAGACCTTCAGATTTTTTAAGCTCATAATCTGCGGGTGTCGCACTAACATACAATACATTATTTTGAAGGTTTTCAAATTCTTCAAATTTTAAAGGTCTATTATCAAGTGCAGCTGGTAATCGAAACCCATATTCAACTAAATTCTCTTTTCTACTTCTATCTCCCCCATACATAGCATGAACTTGAGGTATTGTTACATGACTCTCATCAATAACCATAAGGTAATCATCTGGGAAATAGTCCAATAGGCAGAAAGGTCTTGTACCAGGACTTCTTCCGTCCAAGTATCTTGAATAGTTTTCAATTCCAGAACAATATCCAAGTTCTTTTATCATTTCAAGATCAAATTCTGTTCTCTCTTTTATTCGTTTTGCTTCAAGATTTTTTTCAATTTCATCAAAATATTTTATTTGTTCTTCTAAATCAAATTCAATATTATTTATTGCAGATTTAATACTGGATTCAGAAGTAACAAAAATCATTGCCGGAAAAACTCTTAAGCTATTAAAATCCTCAATCTTATTTCCTGAAATAGGATCTATTGATTCAATGCTTTCAATCATATCTCCAAAAAAATTAATTCTATAAAAAATATCTGAATAGCTTGGAAAAATGTCTACAACATCTCCCTTGACTGAAAAACTTCCTCTATTTAATTCATTTATAGATCTAGAGTATTGACTTTTTACAAATAATGACAATAGTTTAGAAATTTGAATTTCTTGATTAACCTTTATTTCAATTACATGCTTTTTAAATTCGGATGGGTTACCAATCCCATATATGCAGGATACCGACGCAACTACAATAATATCATCTCTTCCAGAGAGTAGAGAAGAAGTTGCACTTAGTCTATATTTTTCAATCTGTTCATTAATTGATAAATCTTTTTCAATATAAAGACCTGATGATGGAATATATGCTTCAGGTTGATAGTAATCATAATAAGAAACAAAATATTCTACAGAATTATTAGGGAAGAAGCTCTGAAATTCTGAGTAAAGCTGAGCAGCTAATGTTTTATTATGAGCTAATACTAAAGTTGGTCTTTTTATCTCTTGTATAACATTTGCAACAGTAAAGGTTTTTCCAGATCCAGTAACACCCTGAAGAGTAACATAATTCTGATTATTGGAAAATGAATCAACTATACTCTTTATAGCACTTGGCTGATCTCCAGTTGGATTAAATTCTGATGTAAGAGAGAAACTCATTAATCAATTAGGTTATCATCAAAGTCAATTTGATTAGTCTCATCACTTTTACTGAATATATCAGATGGAGCTTCTTTTGGGACCTCTCCTATTGAGTTTATTGTTAAATATTTTTTATCATTAATATTGAATTCCCCAACTTCGTATAGCTCAACGAAGAATGTCCAATAATTCAAAAAGTCATAAATAAAAATAAGTTTATCATTTTTAGCAATAAAGAAATTTGAAATAGAAGCATTATCCATGACCTTGTCTTGATCATCTATTTTAAAAATTTTAATTTCTTCAAGTTGTTCCCAATTTTCATCTGTATGATGAAATGTAGATATCTCAGATGAATCAAATCCAAATTCACTGGAAATTATTTTACTAAATTCTATTAGTGAAATACTAGAGTCCACTATTATATCTCTTAACACATCATTCTTAACGTTTAATATTATTCTAAATTTTAATTGCATTTTTTGAAGTTTTGTATAGTAATAAAAAATAAAACTGAATACTTATAATCATGGTAGAGATAAGAAGGTGTATAGGTTGGGAGCTGAATGGAAAATGAAAATAGTACATGATTATACCAGAAGATATTTGGAAAAAAATCAAAGTATTAACAATATGAATAATTTTTAATTTTAATCCACTTTTTCTTGCATGAAAGTAAATTAAACTATTTACAACTATGATTGCCCACGAAAAGCTTCTGTGAAAACTAAATGAACTAGAAATATTCTCAATCCATCTTTCCTTTTCAGTATAATTGAGTAACTCCATTTTTATATCAATGAATTTTCTAACTTCAGTACCAGTGATTATTTGAATTAGAAGAAGAACTATTGATATCAAAACTAATATTGAGATATTTCTTGAAATTTTAACTCTTTTTTTGCTAGGATTAGAAATTGCTAAAATTGAAAATAAAATAAATAATAGAATAATTGCCATTAACATATGGACAGTTATAGTATTTGCCATAAGATTACTGTCTACTACCATTTTACCTAACCAAGCTTGAAAAATTATTGCAATCAATGCTAAGAATGACAAGCCCGTAATTATTTTTTTAGTTTTTAAAAATTTTAATGAATTAACAAAGAGGATTAAAACTGATAGTCCAGCGATAGCTCCAATGAGCCTATTTATGTATTCAATCCAAGTATGATAAACATTAAATTTTGAATAATCATGTTTAGTGTACTCACTCCAATTAGACATTTCAAATTTACTTTTTGATTTAAATTTATCATTAGCATAAAATAATTTCTCATCAATAATTACTATTTGATTCTTATTATATTCAGAGTTTGACTTCCATTCTAATTGAGATCTTTCTGTAGGAGGTATTAAAAATCCAAAACATTTAGGCCAGTCAGGACAACCCATTCCACTTCCTGTCATTCTAACTATTCCACCAGCAAGAATAACGAGATATACTATCACAATTGAAATTATTGTTTTTCTGTATAAACTATTCATCTTTTAATCCCATTGATTTACCAATCTTAAGCATTAATTTGAATGCTTCTTCATAATCATTCTTTATATCACCATCTAAGATGGCATTCTTTATCTTCTCTTTAATTAAACCAATTTCTTTACAAGGCTTAATATTGTAATGATTCATTATTATCTCACCACTAACAGGAGGTTGAAAGTTCCTTATATTATCTCTCTCTTCTACATCCTTTATTTTTTTTCTAACAATCTTAAAATTATTCTGATATTTAATTGACTTCTTAAGATTTTTTGTAGTAATATCTGCCTCACACAGAGTCAGTAAGTCTTCAATTGAATCACCTGCATCATAAATTAACCTTCTTACAGCTGAGTCTGTTACAATATCATCTGAAATTATAATTGGCCTCGAACTCATCATTACTATCTTTTGAACGTACTTAAGAATTTCATTTAATGGCAAGCTCAATCTCTTAAAGATTTTTTTAACCATCTTTGAACCAACATACTCATGACCATGAAATGTCCAACCAATTTTTTTATCAAACTTCTTAGTAGGAGCCTTTCCAATATCATGAAGAAGTGCTGCCCATCTAAGCCATAGTTTATCAGTGTTTTTAGATATATTGTCAACAACTTCCAGAGTATGATAAAAATTATCTTTATGAGTCTGACCTTCAACTTCTTCAATACCCTTTAGGTCAATTAATTCTGGAATTATAGATTTTAGAAGATTTAAATTTTCTAAATTTTTAAATCCAATTGAAGGACTATCTGTTAAAAGAATTTTATTTATTTCATCAGATATCCTTTCCGGTGATAGTATGTTAATTCTATCAGAGTTTTCTTGAATTGATTTTTTAGTTTTTTCATCAATATCAAAATCAAGCTGCGAAGCAAATCGGACTGCTCTAAGCATTCTTAATGGATCATCTGAAAAGGTTTTATCAGGTTCTGTAGGAGTTATTATTGTCTTTTTAGAAATATCTTCCATACCTCCAAATGTATCAACCAATTCTCCAAAATTTTCTTTATTTAATTTGATTGCAAGCGTGTTTATTGTAAAGTCTCTTCTTAACATGTCATCAATAAAGCTTCCAGGCTGAGTATTAGGGTTCCTACTGTCTTTTGAGTAAGATTCTTTTCTTGATCCAACAAATTCAATTTTATAGTCTTTGTAAGATATCATTGCAGTACCATATCTTTTGAAAATATTTATTTTCTTCTTAGGATTGATTTTATCTTGAATATATTTTGCTAATTCTATCCCTGAACCAACACACATTATATCTATATCCTTTTTTAGATCCCTTTTTAATATCATGTCTCTAACATAACCACCTACAACATATGTCTCAACAGACAGTTTATCTGCAGCTTCAGAAATAATTTCGAAAATATCAGATTTAAGATAGTTTGATATGTTAATATTATTTGAGTTCATCTTAACTGATTAAAGCTACCATCATTGCTATTAAATTTTAAAATTCTAGATGATACTTTACAATCTTTAAATTTTTTGAGTTTTACTATGTATCCAACATTTTTCTTTATATCAGGACTAATATCATCATAGTTTTTGGGTATTAAATTTCCTGATAAGTTAGCAGATGAAGATACTAAAGGTCTTCCAAAGGCTTTAATTAACCTAATGCAAAAATTGTTATTGGGTACTCTAAATGCTATAGAGTTATTTTTACCTAAAACATAATTTGAGATATTCCTTGGATTTTCAAGTATAAATGTAGTTGGAGTTTCATTTGATGCATCCTTATATCTCTCTATTTCATTTATGTCTGCGTAATCTTGAACCATTTCAAAGCTTGAAGCTAAACAAATTAAACCTTTTGAGTAATCTCTTCTCTTTATTTCAAATATTTTTTTCGTCGCAGTATCTGACATTGCATCACAGCCAATACCCCAAATAGTATCCGTAGGATATAATATTGTTTCACCTGATTCCAGTGCTTTCAGAGCATTTTTTAATTCATTCTTCAATTTTTGATAATTTTACATGTAAAAGTATTGAAATTAATTCTAAAGATCTTTAATTAATATTTTCAAAAAGTTAGAATCTTGTTAAATAATCCACTTACAAAATATATCGGAATTGATTACGGAAAAAAGAGAACAGGAATATCAATTTCTGATTATGATAAAATAATTTCTTTTCCATTGGAGACAGTCGAGACTATAAATCTTTTAAACTATTTAAAAGATCTAATAAAAAAAGAGAAAATTGAAAAAATCATTATTGGCAAGCCTCTCAAATTAAATAGCAAAATTCATGCTTTAGAAAATGAAATTGTTGACTTCATAGAATTAATAAACAGAACTTTCCCTAATATAAGTATTCATAGAGTTGATGAGAGATTTACATCTAAAATTTCAAATAAGATTCTAAATCAACTAGAAACAAAGAAAAAAATTAGGATGGATAAATCAATTATAGATAAAATTAGTGCATCTTTGATTTTAGAATCCTATCTAATCAAAACAGCCAAATGATACGTAAAATAATTGCTTACGGAGATCCAGTTTTAAAACAAAAGGCAGAAAAAATTAATTTAAGTCAAATCAATGAATTGAAATTATTAATTAGAGACTTATGGGATACAATGTATAACGCAAAAGGAGTAGGTATCGCAGCTCCACAAATAGGAGTATCTAAAGCAGTTTTTATTGCTGATTTTTCTTTTTTTAAGGATGAAGAAAATTTTTTTGAAGAAGAATTAATAAATATGAAACAAGTATTCATCAACCCAATAATTGTTAAAGAAAAAGGTGAGGATTATACTTACCCAGAAGGTTGTTTGAGTATACCAAACATATCAGAAAATGTTGTAAGAAAAAGTAGTTTGAAAATTAACTTTCTAGATGAAAACTTAGTAATGCAAGAGATGGAATGTTCAGGAATAATCGCAAGAGTAATTCAACATGAATATGATCACTTACAGGGTATTTTATTTACTGATAAACTTTCATATAAGAAAAGAAAGTGTTTAAAAGAAGAACTAAATTTAATATCAAGAGGAGATATTGAAGTTAAATATGAAATGAGCTTCTTTAATAATATTGATTAAACTTTTTCAATTTTCCTAAGCTTATCTCTCCAAAACTCAATCTTTTTTTCAATAGAACTAATTTTAGTTGAAACATTTTTAAATAAAGGATTCTCGCTGCTTGAACTTGAAAAGAATTCTAAATTATTTTGAAATTGATTTGACTCAACCTCAAGATCAGATATCTTTCTTTTTATAGTTTGAATCTTTTTATTAATCTCATTAGAATTTGATTTAGATAATTCAAGTTCTAAATCAAATAATAAATCATCTTTTTCATTTTTTTCTATTTCAAGAGAATTAATAATTGAAGAAATCTTTCTTAACATATTATTATTGAGCGTGTTTGATGAATTTAAGTTAAGTTCACCAAGATCATTAAAACTTTTTATTGATGTAATAAATTCTTCTTTTAGCTCATCTATTGAGAACTTCTTTTTTGAAAATTTAAGTTTGTCAATAAATTTAGATTTTTTATCAAAAATTTCCTGCTCATTTTTATCCATGTTAACAGCTCCTGATTTTAGTATATCATAAAATTTATTTAGTAATGGTTTGAAATCATCCCAAAGAGAATTTGAAATCTTCCTAGGCAGATAGCCAACTTTCTTCCATTCTTCTTGTATTGCCTTAATTCTTTTTGAGTTTTCTGAAATCTTGTTACTTTCTAAAATACCCTTTACTTCTTCAATGAGTGATTTTTTGATATCGATACTTTTCTTAAGCTCCTTTTTTTGATTTTTATAGAAATTATTTTTTTCGGAATTAAATTCTTTTGTAGCTAGCCTAAAGTCATTCCATGACTTTTTATTCTTATTTCTTTGGAGATTTTTAATACTTTGAAATTCAACTTTTAGTTTTTCAAAATCTTTTATTTTATTTTGCCATTCGGAATGAGACTTTGGTATACTAGATGTTAACTCTCTCATTCTAATAATTACATTTTGTTTTTTTTCAAAATTTTCCTGTTGAGTTGAAGAAATCTCTTTTTGAAAGTTTTGTCTTTTTAAATGAATTTTTTGAGATGCAGCTTGAAATCTTGACCAAAGGTCATCACTAAATTCTCTTGAAACTGGACCTAACTCATTTTTCCATAATCTGTGTAAATCATTTAAATCTCTTGAAGCCTTAATTATATCATCAACTTTATCTAATTGCTCTGCTCTCTCAATAATTTTCAATTTTTCTTCATAATTATGCTTAAAATCAAGCTCTCTAAGATCTCTGTTTAGATGAAGAAAATCATAAAATTTTCCAACATGGTGTCTGTAGGTTTCCCAAATATTATTTCTATCTGTAATTGGAACCTGACCTGTATTATGCCATTCTTCCTTTAGTAATTTAAATTTGGAATATAATTTATTAGGATTCTCGTCAACAACTATTAGATCTTTTATCTTTTCTATTAAATCCTGTCTTTTAATAAGATTTTCCTTCTGATTTGAATTTAAATCATTAAAATACTTTCTTTTTTTGTTCGAATATATTTTTAATGTCTGAAAAAATAGAGACTTAATCTTGTCAGTCTCATCAGATTCGTCCTTTTTTATTAAAGTATTAATGTTTGATCTTAATTCTTCAATTTCTTTCCTCTTATTAAACCAATCCTCTGAATTTATATTCTCTTGAAAAAGATCTACCTTATCGGAAAGACTGCTTTTTTTAGTCTTAGTCTTTTTCGTTTGTTTTTTATTTGATTTTGAAGATACTTTTTCCTCCTTTAAAGGTACTTTATTATCACCATACTGCTTCACCCAGTCCTTATATGCCTTTGTCCTTTTATCCCTAGGCATTTCAGGAATTACATTTGATTCTAAAGCTTGATCACCATATTTTTTTATCCATTCTTTGTATGCCTTAGTTCTCTTATCCTTAGGCATTTCAGGAATTGTATTTTTAACTGGACTAATAGAATCCGATGAAGACTTGTCCGATTTTTTATTCGAGTCTTTCATTAAGTTTATTTGATGTTATTTATTTACTAAAATTAACAAAAAAAAATTGCAATCCTATTTGAATTATTTTGTCCATAGATTCCAAGACTTTTCTGCCTGAAATTTTAACATTTTATATCCATTAAGAGTCTTACATCCAATTTCTTTTCCTTTCTTTATAAAAAGAGTTTCAGGTGGATTATAAACTAAATCAAATAAAATATTCTCTTTATTTAATAGATTATAGGGGAGGTCAGGACATTCATTGATTTTAGGATGTGTACCTATTGGGGTACAATTCACAATTAATACGTTTCCTTCAAAAAAACTATGATTAATTTCCTTATATGATATACAATCTTTAGATTTTTTTCTGGATAATATTTTAAATGGAATATTATTTTTTTTACAGAAATAAATAACTGTTTTAGAAGCACCACCCGTTCCTAATACCATCGCACTATCTATCCTATTAATAGAGTTAACTTTTAAGGATTCACTAAAACCGTATATATCTGTATTATATCCTATTCTTTTTCCATCTTCAAAACATATAGTGTTAACCGCTCCAATTTCTTTTGCCTCATCTGAGATTTCGTCAAGATATTCAATTATTTCAATTTTGTAAGGAATCGTTACATTTAATCCACCTAGATCTTTATCATCTATGAAATCTTTGATTAAGTCAATAGATTCTATATCAAAATTTCTATAACTATAGTCTGAAAAATTAAGATTAGAATTGAATTTTTCTAAAAAGTATTTTCTTGAAAATGAATATTCAATATCTCTTCCAATTAAGCCAAATTGTTTTCTATTTCTCAATGTTTGTTTGCTAATCTCTCTAATAAAACTACAAACAAAATACCAATTAGAATATTAAAAATGGTTATCCAAGTTTGTGCGATTGAAAAATCAGGAAAAAATAATGATACATTTCCAATCATGTCTACGTCTTTCCATGGCCATACACCAGCTAATGATCCTGCTATAAAACCAACTATTATGGAAATCGTAATTGTTTTAAAATTTTTAAGTAACGAGCTTAAAACATTAGATAAAAAAATTAAACCAAAAATAGAGCCTAGTGTAAACAACATAAGAACTTTCAATAGATATAACCTTTCAGGATCATTGATAAACGTAAAATCAAGTGAAGCTGATTCAATTAGAGTGAAGTATAAAGCATTTACTGAGTCAACCATAATTAATGTGTAATTACCCATTAATAATAATAGATAGGAACCAGATAATCCAGGTAATATCATTCCAGAGATTGCTATTACACCAGAAAAAAATATTATTAAGTCAGAAGTTCCAACATTATAATTTTCTGCAAAACTAATTAATAGACCCGATAGAATTCCAATAATTATTCCAATTAGACTTTTAGTAGTAATCTTTTCTAATTGATAATAAATAACATAAAAAGATCCAACAATCATTCCAAAAAATAGTCCAAAAACATATAATTCATATTTTTCAATAAGACTATCAAGTATAAGTGAAACACTAAAAAAACTGGCAACAACACCTGAAAAAACTATAGTTAGAAATTTTCCATTTATTTCTTCATAAAATGCTTTAAATCCTTTTGTAAATAAAATTTTGAATGCATTAAAATTTATTCTTTTTATTGAGTTAAGTAAATCTTCATATATACCTGTAACAAATGCGACTGTACCCCCTGAAACACCAGGTATCTTATTTACAGCACCCATGGCAAGACCTTTTAAAAAAAGAAAAAAATTCATCTTTAACATATTTTAATATAAAATAAATTAAACAAGTAAAGTCCTGTTTTCAGTAAATTCTGGAAATGACTCAATTAGCTTAATAGGAACTTCACAAACTTTATTACCACTTTGAAAGAAATAAATAGCTTCATTTAATTTTCCATCTTTTAGAAGGCACCCACTTATTGTAAAATCAATAAATGCTTTATTAGGATAATGTTTTTTTGCTTTTAAGGATACTTTAAGAAGTTCTGGCCAAAGCTTAGCATCAATTAAGCATTTCATATAGCTCTTCCATACTCTCCATGAAATATCTTCTTTAAAATTAAGAATCTGATTGTAAGATTTAATGGCCTCTTCGTAGCATTCAGTTTTGTGTTGAATTTTAGAACTCATTTCAAGAAGCTTAATGCTATTATGATTATTATCAAGTGCCTTGGAACATAAGTATTTTGCTTGTCTTAAATTTTTCTTTTTTAGGTAATATCTAATTAGTAATAACCAAGCTTTTTCATTACCTGGTTCCTCTCTAACAGCTTTTTTGATATAGTTGAGGAATAACTTTTTATTATTTAATTTTCTGTAGCATTTAGAAATTCTATAATAGATATATGAGTTAGGTTCACTAAGTTCTATTGATAATCTAAAATTATCTAATGCTTCATTAACTCTACCCACTTTCTCTAGAACTTTTGCCTTCTCTATATATGCTGAAACAAATTGATCATCTGAGATGATTGCAAAATCAAAAGCTGATATACTCTCTTTAAATTTTTGTTGTTTATTATAAATCTTACCTAGTTGATGCCAAGCTATTTTTGAATAAGGCCTTTTCTCAAGAACTGAGCTTAACTCACTAATTGATTCCTCAATCATATCTAGATTCTCATAACAAAAAATCAAATTATATAAAGACTGGTAGTCTTCATTATCGTACTCAAGGCACTTTTTAAAAAATGGAATAGCTGAGTTAAAATCCTCATTTAAAAGGAATTCCATAGCAATCATATTCCATATCTCTAATTTATCATCTATAAAAAGAAGAGCTCTTTTTAAAATAGCAATAGCTTCATCATTGAGATTATTCTTTGAATAAATAGTTGCCTTCTGAAGATATACCTCTCTATTTTCAGGATCAACTTCTTCTAAATAGTTTAATATCTTATATGCATCTTCATATTTTGAGTTGAATATTAGCAATTCAGAGTTCAGAAGCATTAGATCAGTATTATTTGGATGCTGATCTAACCCCATTTTAATTGATTTCTCAGCAAGAGAATAATTAGCTTGATCTATATAGTGGTGAGAAATTGAGATGAATTCAGTTGAGTCAAAGTAAAAGACAGTATTTGTCTTTAACATTTCCTCGAATTTTAAAATTGAACTACTTAGATTACTCAAAGGTTATTTTTTATCTAAGTTAGTTATCACATGAACCTGTATTATTTTGCAATGAAATTATTTTCAACAAAATAATTAACATGTCAGTTTACTCTATCTCAATAATTTCAAGATCTTTATCAGATTCACTAAATAAATCATAAATGGTTTCAGGTTTTTCATCTTCTCTCCAAATAAAGCCTGGAAGTTTCATCTCATTTAAAATAATTTTATTTTCAGAAATAACATTTCCGTCAGGATTTCTATAAAACGAGACTTCAGATATCTCATTTTCTTTAAATCTAATTAAAATTGAGCTTGCAAGAGTATTATTCATCCCTATAAATTCTCCTTCATCTGAGTACATGTAGTATAGGAGAGTAGAATTCTTAACTATGTATACATTATCTAGTGCACCATCTCTAAAAAACCCATCAAGTTTTTCTCCTTTTATTTGATTAAATCTATCATTAACCAATGAGTCTCTTTGGCTCATAAATACATTTCCTCTAATAATTAGAGAATCAAGCTCTTCTGTCTGCATATTTGACTTTAAAAATATCTGATCTCCAGTAATTTGGTTCTTTCCAAACCAAATAATTGGATTAATTTTGTTTTTTTCTTCATCTGTTAGAGTTTTTAAAAACTTAGAGCTTTTTGGTTGTTTTAATAATTTTATCAAGCCTGTTTCTTGATTAAAGTGTATAGAATCAGACAAGCCTCTTACATCTGATTTTAAAATTCTAACATCATAATAACCTTTTAATATTTTTCTTTCATCCGGTCCAGTTATAGTAATTGTATCAGAGTGAATATATAAAGAATCATTTTTAACTATGTTAACAGCAAGAGCATTCCTAGTGATAATTGCGGAGTCCTTTTCCTTAAATATTTCTCCATAATGTCCAGTAATTATTGAATTATTTATAGTATCGTTAATTCTTACATTGTATGTTGCTGAGGCATATGATTTCTCATTTTCAAAAAAAATACTATCGCCATATATTATTTTTCCATCATAATTAATAACTGCATCATCTCTAAAGAAACCTCTTTGACTATATGTATCGTAAAATCCATTTTTACATAATATTGAATAATCAATTCCAGTAATTAGAGTTTTATCATTAAAATATGTGTAATTAGACTCTGTAAAATATTCAAGTTCTTCAGAATCTACATTATATTCAGGGTTATCAATAGTCACATTTGACTTAAATATATATTTTTTTGGACCCATAAAATATGTTCCTGAGTTACTCCTCAAAGTATTCTCATTATCAATTATTTTTCCTCTTGAATTATAAAAGGCAATATTCTTGGTCCTATCAAGATATAGCGTATCAGTCTCAAGCTTCATGTCTGGTCTTGTTAGAAGAACATTTCCATATGCAAAAGCTTTTTTTGTCTTACCATCATACTCGAGAAAATCAGAAGTAAGTAATAAAGAGTCTCCTTGATTGAAATTAACTTTTCCATTAGCTTTAAATGAATTTTCATTGAAGTAATAATACGAAAGGTCTGATTCTATTCTAGCTCCATCATGAAAAAGGATTACTCTTAAATCATTATCCTTTTGTAAGATATTTGCACCTGGGAAATCAGTAGAGTTTCTTATAGATTTACCTGCCTGAATTATTTCAATAGTTCTCTGTTCTTGACTATTAACTAAGCTTAGAGTCAATAGAAAGATTAAAAAACTTTTAAAAAATTTCATTTTTTTCTAATGATTGTTTGTTTTCTGTCAGGACCTACAGATATTAATTTGATAGGAACTTCAACAAATGATTCAATAAAATTAATATAATCTATAAGCTCATTAGGAAGATCATCTTCATCTTTGATTTGAGTAATATCTTCATCCCATCCTTTAAATTCTTTATAATTAGGAGTTATTTTTTTTGACACAATGTCATATGGGAAAAAATCAATTTTCTCTCCATCTACATTGTATGATGTACATACAAGAAGTTCTTTAATTGTGCTTAGAACATCAGATTTCATAATATTCAATTCAGTAACACCATTTATCTGAATCGAATATTTTAATGCAACTAAATCTAACCATCCGCATCTTCTATCACGACCAGTAGTTGCTCCATATTCATGGCCTATTTCTCTTATTTTCTCTCCTGTTGAATCAAATAATTCTGTTGGAAAAGGTCCAGACCCAACTCTTGTTGTATATGCCTTAAAAATACCTCTTATATTTTTAATTTTATTTGGGGGAACACCTAAACCTGAACACGCTCCTGCTGAAGTTGTATTGGATGATGTTACATATGGATATGTGCCAAAATCAATATCAAGTAGAGAGCCTTGAGCTCCTTCTGCTAAAATTTTTTTACCCTTATAAATTGATTGATTTAAAAAGTTTTCACTCTCTATTAAATTAAATGATTTAAGACATTCGATACCTTTAAAAAATTGATCTTCAAGTAATTTCAGGTTTAAATCTATCTCTTGATTAAAATTTGATATTAAATTTAGATGCTTCTCTTTTAAACTTTCATATTTATCTTTCCAACTAGCATTGATTATATCTCCGACTCTTATTCCATTTCTACCTGTTTTATCCATGTAAGTTGGGCCTATTCCTTTTAATGTTGAGCCTATTTTTTTCTTTCCCTTAGATGCTTCTGATGAAGCATCAATAATTTTATGTGTTGGAAGAATTATATGTGCTCTTTTAGAAATTAACAGCTTATTAGTTAGGTCTATATTGAACTTATTTAAGCCATCAATTTCTTTTAAAAAAATTGCAGGATCAATTACAACACCATTACCTATTACATTTACTGAATTCTTGTTAAAAATTCCTGATGGAATTGTGTGCAATACATGTTTATGCCCATCAAACTCTATTGTATGTCCAGCATTTGGACCTCCCTGAAATCTAGCTATTATATCATAATCTGGTGTAATTGCATCAACAATTTTCCCCTTCCCTTCATCTCCCCATTGAAGGCCTAACAAAAGATCTAACGACATAAAATATTTATTTTTTTTTCTTACTAGTAGCGTATAAATATAGGGAATGATCCTCAATATTTACATCAAAAATCTCTTCAATATCTTTTTTAATAGATTGAATTCTTGGATCACAAAATTCTTTTACTTCTCCAGTGTCTTTAATTATTATATGATCGTGTTGATTGTTGAAATAACACCTTTCGTATTGTGAAAAAGAATCTCCAAATTGATGCTTTCTTACAAGACCTGACTCAAGTAAAAGCTCAATTGTATTATATAGAGTTGCACGACTTACCCTATAGTTTTTCTTATTCATTTTTTCATACAATGAGTCAATATCAAAGTGCCCATCAATAGAATAGATCTCATTAAGGATACTAAATCTCTCTGGGGTCTTCCTGTGATTGTGATGATTTAAAAATTTTGTAAAAACATCTAAGACTTCATCATTATTTTTTTTCTTTTTTGTAATCATTCTTATTATTTTCTTGACACTTTTTCAATTCCATCAATTGAAGAAAGTTTTTTTAATAATTTATTCAAAATTACTTTATTTTTTACTTCTACACTTACAAATCCTGAGAATGTTCCATCATTTGTTTCAAAAGATATCCTATTCATATTAACATTCATTGAATTAGAAATTAATGAGGTAATACTATTTATTAAACCAATATCATCAATTCCACTTACTTGTATTTGTGCATTAAATTCATGATTCTCCGAATCTATCCAGTTAGCTGAGATAATCCTATATGCGTAATTTGATCTCAGTGAAATTGAATTAGGACAATCTTGTTTATGAACTTTTATTCCATCTTTTACAGATATAAACCCAAAAACCTTATCACCTGGTATAGGATTACAGCAGGTAGCTATTGAATATTTTAGCATTTCTTTTTCCTTTCCAAATACTAGCTTATCAAACTTTATAAAATTTGCAGATTCCGATATTTTATCAACTTTATTAGTATTTGAACCAATCCTTCTCTTGAAGAATCCAATGTAGCTGTTATAGTCATTAGCAAAGCTTTTAATCTGCTTATTATCAATAGATCCAGTTCCAATTTTATAGAATAGATCGTTACTCGCATTAATTTTAAAAAATTTCATCATTTGACCCGAGACTTTATCATCGAGTTTTATTTTTAATTGCTTCAGCTTCCTTTCTAAAATTTCCTTTCCGTCTAATGATATTCTTTTTTTCTCTTCATTAATTGAAGATTTTATCTTAGATTTTGCTTTAGAAGTTTCAACAAAGCTTAACCAGTTTACATTTGGTTTAACATTCTCTGATGTAATAATTTCTACTTGATCTCCACTTTTTAGTGTATGACTAAGAGGCACAAGTTTTCCATTAACTCTTGCTCCTCTAGTTTTAATTCCAACATCTGTGTGGACATGGAATGCAAAGTCTAATGCACTTGATCCACTTCTGAGTGATTTTAAATCTCCATTTGGAGTAAAAACATAGATTTCTTTTGAATAAAAATTTAATTTAAAATCTTCGACAAAATCCACAGCATGTTCATTATCATGAGTTAAAACTTCTTGAAGTCTATTTAACCAAAGATCAACCTCATTTTTCTTTGATTCCTTATGTTTATATCCATAATGTGCTGCATAACCTTTCTCAGCAATCTCATTCATTCTTTCTGACCTTATTTGAATTTCTACCCACTTATTTTTAGGCCCTACAACTGTTAGATGTAGTGCTTCATATCCATTAGTTTTAGGAAGAGTAATCCAATCTCTTAGCCTTGTTGGGTTGGAAGTAAAATGATCAGTAATGATTGAATATATTTTCCAAGCTATAAATTTCTCATTTTTTGGAGTTGACTTATATATAATTCTAATAGCAAATCGATCATATACCTCATCAAACGATATATTCTTCTTTTGAATTTTATTATGAATGGAATAAATTGACTTATTCCTTCCAATTATGGAGTATTTAATTTTTTGATCATCAAGGTTGTTATTAATAAGACTTTTAAATGTTTCAACATACTTCTCTTGATTTACAGATTCTTTATCAATTTTATTTTTTATTAGATTATATTTTCTTGTCTCAAGAATTCTTAGGCTCAAATCTTCAAGTTCATTTTTAATATTATAAAGGCCAACTCTATGTGCTAAAGGTGCATAGATATATAGTGATTCAGATGCCATTTGATCTTGCTTAGCTTTAGATAGAAAGTCAATTGTTCTCATATTATGGAGTCTATCAGCTGTTTTAATTAATATAACTCTTATATCACTATGAAGAGTAAGTAGCATCCTCCTGTAATTTTCAGCTTGAATTGAATAGTCCTCATTCTTTTTTAAGGTTGATATTTTTGTTAATCCATTTACAATTCTTGAGATTTCATTTCCAACACTTTCATTTAGATCTTTAAAAGTAACATCAGTATCCTCAACAACATCATGAAGAAGTGCTGAAGCTATTGATATGTAATCAAGTCCAATATCTTTTGCAACAATTTTTGCAACTTCTATAGGATGATGAATGTAGGGTTCGCCAGATTTTCTCATCTGACCATCATGACCATTAAAAGCTATAACAAGAGACTGATATATTACCTTTTTTTCTTTTGATGATATTTTTTGATAGCTACTATCTATTAAATCATCATAAAGATCAGATATACTTTTAGGTAATATTTTATTTTCAATTAGCACTTGTAAATTTTAGTTATCTAAATTTACAAATAATAATTATGGATTGAAAGGGTTATTATTATTGAGAATCTGAATATTTATTTGAATATCTCCTCCATAATCTAGTTTGATGAGTTTCAAGACTAAGCCCTCTTCCTGATATAAATGCATGCGTAACATCATTTGAAATGATGTCAAGTGCATCTCCGCTAGAAATAAATAAAGTAGCACTTTTTCCTACTTCTAAAGTTCCAAAATCTTTATCAATTCCAAGAATTTTAGCAGGATTTAGAGTAATTAGAGACAAAGCAATTTCCTTATCAATGCCAAAACTAGAAAAACTACCAGCATAGAAAGGTAAATTACGAATTGATACTCTAGCTGATGCAGTTCCAGTAGGATCAATACTAACTAGTATGCCTTGATCTAACATTTTTTTTGCAATCTCAAAAGTTTCCATAGGATCTGAGTCAGTTGATTGTGGAAATCTGTAAGGTTGCTTTACAACAACGGGAATATTATTTTTCTTAATAAAGTTCAATTGATTTTTAGATTCTGTAGCACCTACAATTACAATTTTGTTAATTCCATAGCCTTTTAAAAAAGTTATACCATCTACAATTTCTTTTTCATCATCAGCATATAGGTAAACTGTTATTAAACCATCAAAAAGAGGTTTCATAGCATTACTCTTGAGGTTCATTGATTTTTTTACGGACATATTTGCTTTTGATTTATCAAAGAAATCTTTTAAACCTTTAATCTGTTTGCTATAATTACTATTAGCTTTTAATCCTCTGTCTTCACCAAGCCACCATCTACCATATGTATATGGACTTGGCCAATTTATATGAATTCCTTGATCGTATTCTATAACGGCATCTTCCCAATTCCACGCATCAAACTGAACTACGGATGATTTACCAGAAATAATACCTCCGTTGGGAGCAACTTGTGCAAGAAGAACTCCATTAGGTCTCATACTCTCTACTGCTTTAGATTCTGCATTGTAAGCTATGATAGACCGAATTTCTGGTAAATATGTTCCAGTTTCGTCATCATCTACAGAAGCTCTAACAGCATCAATCTCTACAAGTCCAAGATTAGTATTTAAAGCAATAATTCCAGGATAGACATGAGAATTTGTTGCGTCAATAATTGTATCATACTCTTTGATATTCTCTTTAAGAATGTTAGTGTCTGATTGTGCAACTAAATCAATAACACCATCATTAAAACCAATAATACTATTTTTAATAGTCTCACCATTCCCAATGTGAGCAACCGCTCCAAAAATTAATACTGACTTATCCTGATCTGGAGCAGGTGTTTGCTGTGAATAAATTATATTAAAAAATAAAATGTTAAGTAGTATAATTTTTTTCATAATTTAAAATTCAATGTAGTCACAATCAACCTCTATTTGAGGTAATGGATTTGGAAATTTAAGATTTGCTCCAGGAGTATTTTCTGCAAACATTAGCTTAATAAGTTCAGACTTTTCGTTTTTAATCTTTTCCAGCTTTGTTTTGTGTTTATCTATATCAAAGTATAATGCACCCTCAATATATGTTTTCTCTGCTTTTGTATAGAGTGACATTGGATGTCCACTCCACATTACAATATCAGCATCTTTACCAACTTTAAGGCTACCGATTCTATTATCTAGATTAAGAAGTTTAGCTGGGTTGAGCGTTACAAATTTCCAGGCTTCCTCTTCTGAAATATTACCATATTTGAATGCCTTTGCTGCCTCTAAGTTTAATCTTCTTGAAAGCTCAGAATTATCAGAGTTAAGTGCAACTGTAACTCCTGCGTTGTGCATAATTGAGGCATTAAATGGTATTGCATCATTAACTTCGAACTTATAACCCCACCAGTCCGAAAAAGTTGATCCACCAACTCCATGCTTGGCCATTTTATCAGCAACTTTGTAGCCCTCTAAAATATGTGTGAAAATTTTTATTCTAAAATCAAATTTTTCTGCAACTTTCATTAGCATGTTTATTTCACTTTGAACATATGAGTGACTAGAGATAAACCTTTTGCCATCAATAACCTCCAAGAGTGTCTCTAGTTCTTCATCATATCGAGGCTTATTCACTGATCTTTTTTCCCTATTGTTAAGCGAATTGTATTGATTCCAGGTTTCTCCATAATGTTTTGCCCTGTCAAAATGATCTACAAATACCTGTTCAACACCCATTCTTGTTTGAGGGAATCTTGAACCACTCCAATTAGATTGTTTAACATTCTCACCTAAAGCAAATTTTATGAAAGGATCAGCCCCTTTAAAAAACATATTGTCTATTTCAGACCCCCACTTTAACTTAATTATAGCAGACTGTCCACCTATTGGGTTAGCAGATCCATGAAGAATTTGGACAGTTGTAACTCCACCAGCTAAATTCCTATAAATACTTATATCATCTGGATTAATAACATCCATTATCGATACTTCTGCTGAAGAATTATGACCACCTTCATTAATGCTTGTAGCAGCCATATGCGAATGCTCATCAACTATACCTGATGTTATATGTTTATTAGACGCATCAATAACTGAGAAATTAGGTGGTGTTTTAAGATTCTTGCCAATTTCAATAATCTTTCCGTTATCAATTATAATATCTGTATTCTCAATTATACCCTCTTCTTCATTAGTCCAAAGAGTAGCATTTTTAAAATGAATTGATCTGCTTTCAGGAATTGAACTAATTCCAAATCCAACGTTGGGGAAAGTAACATCTGAAACAAAGGTTTCACCAGGACTATTTTTCCTTTTAGATTCACTTTCCTTTTTAGCCTTATTTTTTGGAATATTAAATAAGAATGCTTCGTTATTAAAATCTATACCCCTTCCACTTAAATTATCTGTCGAACTAATCTTGGAAGAAATTTGAGCGAAAGATGATCTCCCATCTATACTATCAAAAAAAGTAACACTAAGCCAATCATCAACTAATGAAGTTTTTGATTTGATATTAATAGAATCCCTCTTAACATTAGCTTTGGGTCTCAATAAGCTATTGGAGATTTTTACCTGATATGATTTGTCATTAATATTAAAGGTATAGTTACCATCAATATTTACATTGTCATTACTCTTAACTATATGTCTTTGACCTTTTACCCAATTTTCATTTATCTCAGTTTTATCATCAAAAATTGGACCTGAGGTAATTAAAAAATTTGCTATGAAACCTTTATCTAATTCTCCAATTTTGTCATTTAAGTTTAAAGATTTTGCTGGGATTATTGTTAATGCATCAAGAGCAGCCTTTTCAGAAAGCCCATTCTTGATAGCTTTTCTTATGTTTTTCAAAAAGTCTTTTTTATTCTTAAGATCTGATGATGTTATAGAAAAATTGATTCCATTTTTTTCTAATACACCTAAATTTGTAGGTGCTTGATTCCAGTATCTAAGTTGATTAATTGTTAGCTTCTCATTTAGATTTGTATTTGATACATCAAATGCTTTTGGAAAATTGACTGGTATGATCAAAGTATTATTAAATTTTTTTAATTCTCTAACATTTTCATATTCCTTACCAGATCCTTTAATAACAAAGTTGAGATCAAACTCATTCGAAAGTTTAGCTGCTCTATACACATTAAGTTTATCATTAGCATCAAAGAGCTTGGGTAATTTTTTATTTTCAATTAATGCTTCAAGAGATAAATCTTTGGTCTCTGAGGAGCCTTGAGAATACCAATTTGAATCATAGTGTAATTGTCTTATTAATGCAATTGCACCCATAGTTGACGAGGGGTATGATTGATTAGACGTTAAACTTTTGGAAAAAGAGTAATGTTCTGCTGTTTTTTTTGAAATAATTCTGTAAGATTCATTTTGGTTATCAATTAAACCAATAGTAAAACTTGTGCCCCTATGTACACCATCATTTCTATGAGAGTTAACAACTCCAAACCCAATATCTCTTAACCCCTTCGCTTCTTTCTGATTATAATTATAATCTCCAAAACTATTATAATCACTCATAATATGATCATTCCAATAATAACCGCTCCTAGTTGGCTCATATTGAGAACTTCTTCCAGAGCCTCTTCTCACAGGTTTCTTGACTCCAAATGATGAATGAGTTTCAATAAAAGATGGATAGATGAACTTTCCATCTAAATCAAAAACTATACTATTTATTGGAATAGAAATATTTGAGCCTAAATCAACTATCTTTCCATCCTTCTCGACTAGAGTACCCTTATTAATAATTCCTTTATCAGTATAAATATTAGCATTTGTGAAAACGTTGTACTGGTAATCCTTTGTTTTTACTCCATCATTGACAACAAAGTAATCTTGCCCATATAGTCCAAATGATAGAAAAAAGGAAAAAAAGAAGAATCTTTTCATTTGTTGAGTTTTTTTAATTTGACCCTAAAAAATTAGGATAGTATGCTAATATAGTAAATCAATTAAAAAAATCTGATAATTCTTGTCTTTGATAATAGTCAATAATAAAATTGGAAACTTTATTGTAGGTCATAATTCCAGCTTCTTGATTATTTGATTTTAAATATAAATCATAAATATATTTCTGTACTTTATCAAAATAATTATTAGAATATTTACTCCAGAATTCCAAGTAATAATTTATGTCTGATATAACCCTTTTATTGAGTTTTGAGGTGTAATCTTCTAATTCTTCTTTATGATTCTTATTAATTTCGTTTAGAAGATTTAAAAGTGCATTGAAATAGCCTGAGTACCTAACATTTGCATTGTTGCTTTCAACTGCTTTCATAAATCCAATAAAACTGGCTTCAGCTTCATCTGCATATCCCATTTGATGAGCATATTCATGAAAAATAACCACAGGTAAGTCAACTTTGGGAATATCAAAATTCACTACTGATTCTGATGTAAATGGAATAAAGTGCCCAGAAACTGTTTGAAAAAGAAGAATACTAGGTACTAAAGACTGTTTTACATTTAAGTTAGTCATGCTAGTTATTTCAATAAAATCTAATTCATTAAAATCTTGAAGTAAAGGAACTTCTTCATTAATATTATTAATAATTAAATTCAATGTATTGTCTAACTCTTCAAATTCATAATCATTTTTGATACTTAATTCATCAGAGATGGAGGTTTTGAAATAATTTAATCCCCAAAAAGAATAAAAAATAAAGTAGACTATTGAAATAAATGCCAGTAGGTTTGCCAAATCATTTAATTTGAATGAAAAAACTCTATAAACCAGATAAATAAGAGTAATAATAAGAATTACATATAAAATCTCACCTACTGGAATATTTATAATAGAATATAAAAATGAATTTATCTTGAGAATATTACCGTATAAATAATCTGGATAATAATCATCAATGATTGATGGATTATTTTTAATGAAATTAACTATTAGAATTTGAGGTATTAAAGCGAGAGCAAAAATACTCTTTATCTTCATTATTTTATATCTACTAGTTCTACATCAAAAATAAGAGTTGCATTAGGAGGTATTACACCATTCCCAGCTCCAACTGCTCCATATCCAAGTTCACTTGGTATTACTAATCTTGCTTTAGAACCTTTATTCAAGAGTTGCATTGCCTCATCCCATCCTTTTATAACCTGTCCTACACCACATGTAAATTCAATTGGTGTACCACGTGTAAATGAAGAGTCAATTTCTGAACCATCAATTAATTGAAGTGAATAATGCACAGATAATAAATCATTTGTTTTTGCATTAGGTCCGGATCCTTTTTTGGAAATTTTATATTTTAAACCACTTTCAGTCTCTTCCATTCCCATAGTTAATTCCTCTATACTTTCCTTTTCAGCTTCTGCTTTCAAGATATCAGCTTCGCTTTTTTCTGAAATGTATTCCTCAAAATTTTTAGGTGCATCAAAATTTTTAGCAGCTTCTCCAACTCTAATAATTTTAACTTTTTTAATGATGTCATCCTGTTCAACATTATCAACTACCTCTTGACCTGTGTTTACCTTTCCAAAAATTGAATGTTTGCCATCTAACCAAGGAGTCTCGACATGTGTAATAAAAAATTGACTACCATTAGTCCCAGGTCCAGCATTAGCCATAGATAATATACCTGGTCCATCATGTTTAAGTTCTTCGTTAAACTCATCATCAAACTGATATCCTGGTCCGCCTGATCCTGTCCCTGTTGGATCTCCACCCTGAATCATGAAATTTTCAATAACTCTATGAAACTTTAATCCGTCATAATAAGGTTTTTCAGAATGTTGATCATCAACAACCGGATGATTCCCTTCTGCTAAAGCAACAAAATTTGATACAGTGGTTGGTGCTTGTTCATAATACAGTTCAAGGATAATATTTCCTTTTGATGTTTCAATATCTGCATATAGTCCTTCAGATAAATCAGAATAGTTATTCATATTACATGAGTTTAAAGTTAGTATTGAGATTAAGAGTATAAAATTCTTATTCATTGTTTTGGTTTATATATTGTGTAATATCACTTACAAATTTTTTTTCAGTTTCTTTTAAACTTAATTTTGAAATCCCTCCGGATGCATGTTCGTGTCCACCTCCATTAAAGTATTTAGAAGCAAATATATTAACTTTAAAATCACCTTTAGATCTAAATGAAATTTTTATCAAGCCTTCATCCTTTTTTTCAATAAAAAGAACTGAACATGATATCTCAGCTACACTTAGTCCAAAATTTACAAATCCTTCGCTATCTCCTTTTTTAAAATCATTGACTTTTTGATCTCTATCAGTTATTGAGGTATATACTACGGGTAATCCCTTAATTTTTTTGAAATTATTTATAGCAGAACCTAGAAGCTTTAATCTTTTAAATTGAAAGTTATTATGAAGTTTTTCGAAAATTTCAGTGACATTAACTCCATAATTGATTAATTCAGAACCTACCTTAAGTGTTTTTGATGTTGTAGATGGAAATCTAAAAGATCCAGTATCTGCGACAATTCCAGTATAGATACATGTTGCTATTTTATTATCAATTTTACTTTTGTCAATTGAACAAATAAAATCATAAACCATTTCACAAGTCGAACTCATCTTTGAATTTGAAATAGTTATATCAGCATAGTTATCAGGATTTTCATGGTGGTCTATCATTATAGTCATTGCCTTTGAACTTGATATTAAACTTGATAAATTTCTTGCCCTACTAAGACTATTGAAATCTAAAGTAAAAATAACATCAGCTTTTTTAAATGCATTTTTACATTTCACTTTATCATTTTCATAGATTATAATATCTTTTGATCCTGGCAAAAAATTAAGTATTTCGGTATACTCATTTGGTGAAATTATATTCACTTCATTTTTTGATTTAAAGAAATGATATAATGCGAGACAGCTCCCAAGTGCATCTGCATCAGGACTACTGTGAGGAATTAAAATTATGTTTCTCTTTTTAGAGAATAATTCAATAACACTATCAAGTATACGGTCATCCATAAGTGGGCTAATATAATATTATATTGAAAATTAAAATAAAGTAATTCCTAAAACTTTGATTAATCAGAGATATTATTAAATTTGCCGCATGAATACTAACAGAACATTTACAATGCTAAAACCGGACTCTATAGAGCAGGGTAATATGCTTCCTATACTTAATATGATTGAAGCTGCAGGTTTTAAAATTATTGCATTAAAATACAAAAGGATGACTAGAGATGAAGCTGAAAAATTCTATTCCATTCATTCAGATAAGCCTTTTTTCAATGATTTGGTAAGTTTTATGACTCGAGGTCCAATAGTTGCTGCTGCATTAGAAAAGGATAATGCTGTTGATGCTTTTAGGAACCTCATTGGATCTACTGATCCAAATGAGGCTGAAGAAGGTACTATAAGGAAAAAATACGCTAAATCTAAAGGAGAAAACGCAGTTCATGGTTCAGATAGTGATGAAAATGCAGAAATTGAAATAAGCTTTCATTTTGATAATGAAGAGATTTTTAACTAATCACTAGATCTTTTACATACTCTTTTCCGAGTTCTTGATTTATAAGCTTAATTACCTTTGTCTTTTCAAATGTTAATTCTTCTTTAAGAACAGAAGACTTTAGTCTTACATATAATATCCCTTTTTTATACACAACCTTATAAGTGTATTTCTGAATGTTCTTTCCCATAGTCTTTATCCATGCTTCTTGAACTTTTATATTATCAATTCCAATCCTGAAGTGTTTTTGAGAAAAAACCTCCTCAATAACTTTTGAAACATTTTTTAGTTCACCTCTTTTAGCCATAACTTTTTAATTTTTCAAGATCAAATATTTCCTCTTTATTTTTTGACTCAGATAATGCATCTTTCACTCTGTCAACATGAGTATCAGTAATAAATATTTGACTAAAATCCTTTTTTTCAAGAATTTGAACAATCTGTCTCACTCTTTCTTGATCTAATTTGTCAAAAATATCATCTAGAAGTACTATTGGTGAATTACCAAATTTAGTTCTGTAATAATCAAATTGTGCAAGTTTTAATGCTATAAGAAAAGATTTTTGTTGTCCTTGACTACCAAAGTTTTTAATCTTATTTCCATCAATTGTAAAGATTAGATCATCTCTATGAACTCCCTTTGAAGTGTATTGTAAAAACCGATCTTTAGAAAGACTCTCATTAAGCACTTCAGAGAAACTACCTGAGTTCAAATCACTTTTAAAGTTTATGTCAACTAATTCATTCCCAGAACTTATATCAGAATAATATTTTTTAAAAATTGGAATAAATGAAGTCATAAACTTTGACCTTTCTTTATATATAGGAGTTCCAATTGTAATAAGTTGTTGATCATATGATTCGATAGTATCCTTATCAAACTTTCTATTTATAAAAAAATATTTTAATAGAGAATTTCTCTGAGTTATAACTTTATTATAATCAATAACCCTCTGAAGGTAAACCTTATCTACCTGTCCAATGACTGAATCAATAAATTTTCTTCTCATTTCACTCCCCTCAGTAATTAAATTTCTATCATGTGGTGAAATTATTATCAGATTAATTAATCCGATGTGATCTGATATCCTTTTGTAAACTTTACTATTTCTTTTTATAACCTTCTTTTCACCAATTTTATAGTAACAATGAACACTCTCACTCCTTTTATCAATATCAAACTCTCCGATTATAGAGAAATACTCTGATCCAGACATAACATTTTGTGATGTTGATGGATTGAAATAACTTTTTGTAAAAGCTAGATGATAAATTGAATCAACAATATTGGTCTTTCCAATCCCATTTTTCCCAATAAAACAATTGATTTTTTTATTAAACGTTAGCTTGAACTTTTCAAGATTTTTATAGTTATCAATTTTCAGAGAGTTTAAAAACATAATAAGTATTCAAAATAAAACATTAATTTTGGGATTCAAAAAATTATTATGGCAACATTTAATAGAAGAGGATATAAGAAGAGTAAATCAAATAAAGATATAAGTGCTGACAAAAGCCAAACAGCTGAGGTGTTTGACACATTAGACTCAACAGCAAATAAGTCAGAACAATGGATACTCAAAAACCAAAATAAAATATTTATTCTTATAGCTGCTGTATCAATATCAGTACTTTCATATTTAGGCTATGAACGATTTATCTCTGATCCAAAAGAGAAAGAGGCTATAAGCGAACTCAATAAAGCTCAATACTTTTTTGAGATGGCTCTTGTTTCAAATGAATCAGATTCTTTATTCAAACTTGCACTTAATGGTGGTGAGGGTAAATATGGTTTTCTAGATATAATTGATGAATATTCTGGGACTAAGGCTGCAAATCTAGCAAATTACTCTATTGGTATGTCTTATCTTAATTTAAAGGAGTATGACAATGCTATTATTTATTTAGAAAAGTTTAAATCAAATGATATCCTTCTTCAATCAATATCACTTGGCACAATTGGGGACTGTTTCTCTGAACTTAACCAACCAAATGAAGCCTTTGAATATTACCAAAAAGCATTTAAGCATGATGAGAATATCTATACAACACCTAAGTATTTATTTAAAGCAGCTCTTATAGGATCAGAAATTGGTAAATATAAATCTTCAATAAATTTTTTAAATAGAATTAAAGAAGACTTTCCAGACTCCTATGAATCCAGTTTAGTAGAAGTTCAATTAGGGAGAATAGAAAACTTAAATAACTAACATGTCAAGTAAAATGACTGGTCAAAATTTAACCAGATCTTTTGAAATTAATAATCCAGAGGACATTAAGATCGCATGTGTTGTATCTGAATGGCATCATGAAATTACTGAAAATTTACTCACTGGTGCTAAGAAGAAACTTTTAAGTTTTGGATTACTAGAAAAAAATATTCATAAGATAAATGTCCCAGGAAGCTTTGAGCTAATTTTTGGGACAAAAACTTTAATTAAAAAAGATTATGATGCTATTATATCTATTGGCTGCATTATAAAGGGTGAGACAAAACATTTTGATTTTATTTCTGATGCTGTAGTTAATGGCATCAAAGATTTAAATATTCTATCTGATATCCCAATAATCCTTTGTGTAACAACTGACGATAATATTCAACAATCGATTGATAGGAGTGGGGGTAAGTTTGGAAATAAAGGTGAGGATGCCGCTGAAGCTGCACTAAAAATGATTTTAGTTAATTCGAAATAGTTATGTTTAAATTAAATAAACATAGAAGATTCAACTATACACCACGTTTTTTTAAAGGAAAAGAGGGTATTCCTACTAGTTTTGAATCTAAATTTTCTAAGTATCGAGACACTTATAATTCTATTGATATCGGAAAAAAATGGAAGGATGAAAGACATAAAATGCGAAATAGAAAGAATAGGGGTGTTAATATGACCCTAATACTAGTTATTGTTTTTTTAATTTTGGTATTTTTATATATCATTGATTTTGATCTAACAATTTTCTACCTTAATTAATGCCAGATATAGTTAAAATTTTACCAGCTGACGTTTCTAATAAAATTGCTGCAGGGGAAGTAGTCCAAAGACCTTCATCTGTTTTAAAAGAACTTCTTGAAAATTCTATTGATGCAAAATCATCAAAGATTACAATAATTATTAAGAATGCAGGTAAAAATTTAATTCAAGTAATTGATGATGGCCAAGGTATGTCAAAAAACGATATGCATTCCTCATTCATAAAACATGCAACCTCAAAAATTAATAATATCGAGGATATCTTCTCTATAAACTCAATGGGATTTAGAGGTGAAGCTCTAGCTGCAATATCATCTGTCTCTATGATTGAAATGTCTTCTTCTAAAATAAATGAAAATGATGGTTATTATATTGAAATTAATGGAGGTAATATTATTTCTCAAAAAGAATTAAATACTAATGAGGGAACTTCTATAAAAGTTCAAAATTTATTTTTTAATGTTCCAGCAAGAAGGAATTTCTTAAAGTCTGACTTTGTTGAGTTAAAACATATAATCAATGTATTTAACAATATTGCCATTTCACATAATGAAATTGAGTTTTCATTTATTAATAATGGTGAAGAAATCTTTTATTTAAAAAAGGAATCACTGAAGAAAAGAATAATATCAATTTTTGGCGAAAAGATTCGTGAAAACCTAATTCCAATAGATGAGGACACTCAAATAGCAAATCTCCATGGATTTATTCTTAAACCCGAATATGCAAAGAAATCTAGATCAAATCAATACATATTTGTAAACAATAGATCAGTAAAAAGTCAGTTTATCAATCATTCTATTTTTTCTTCTTTTGATGGTCTCTTAAGAGATGGATTTTATCCAGGTTATTTCTTGTTTATTAATATTGATCCCAGTAAGATCGACGTAAATGTTCATCCTAATAAAACTGAAATAAAATTTGATGATGATCAAAACCTTTATTCTATTATTAATTCTGCAGTAAAACATTGTCTTGGAATTTACCAAGTTAGTCCGGTCTTAGATTTTGAAAAAGATCCATCGATGGATATATCTTATTCACAAGTTAAATCTGAACCTAAAATTCCAGGAGTTGAGATAGATTCTGATTTTAACCCTTTTCAAATCTTTAATGATGAGAAACTAGGAGATCTCTTTTCTGAAAAATCAACTAAGAATATTGAATCAGACTTTGAGAACACTAGTAAAGAATTTACTAAAATTTTTCAAATCTTTAATAAATTTATTGTCAGTGCTAGCACTTCATCTTTAATCATAATAAATCAAAATTTAGCTCATCAGAGAATATTGTATGAGGGCTTTTTAAAATCTATATTTGAAAGTTCTACAGATTCACAAAAATTAGTTTTTCCTATTGAAATAAATTTATCCAAGCAACAACTATCAATGTTTAACAAGATTGATTCAGAATTTAAATCTTTAGGATTTGAATTTGGATTAGAAAAGAATTTATTAAAGATTACATCAGTACCAAACCAACTAAAAAATAATTCTATCGAAGAAATAATTGATGATATTCTCGATAATGATAATGATTTCGATAAATCAAATAGTCTTAGTCATTCAGATTTTTTTGCAAAAGCACTTTCAAAAAGTTCCTCTATTAAATCAGGTGAAAAATTAAACTCAAATGAACAAGAGTTTCTAGTAAATCAACTTTTTTCATGTAAGGAGCCTAATCTGAGTCCTAACAATAAGCAAATATTTATTACTTTGAGTAAAAACGATATTGAAAATATATTCTAATGGGTAGAGTTAGTGAAATAGTAAAACATTTGATAATAATTAATGCAATATTTTTTATTGCTGCTTCTGTTCCTCAACTTACTGCATTAATGTATGATTTATTTTCTATGCACTATCCAAATAATCCTGACTTTATTTTATGGCAACCAATATCTCATATGTTTATGCATGGTAGCCCAACTCATATTCTATTTAATATGTTTGGATTATGGATGTTTGGCACACCATTAGAGCAAATGTGGGGTAAGCAAAAATTTATATTTTTCTATATATCAGCCGGCCTTGGTGCTGTTCTTATTCAGACTTTAGTTTACCATTTTGATGTAATTTCAGCAACGAATTTTTTATTAGAAAGAAATGTTAGTGAAATTGAAATTAATAAAATATTATATGAGAAAAATTATATTCCTGATCAAGATGTTGTTCTTGATGGTGCCCAATCAGCAAGGGCTAAAATGGTTGGAGCATCTGGCGCATTATATGGAATCTTAGTTGCATTTGCTATGCTTTTCCCCAATGTTCAACTTATGTTACTATTTCCTCCGATTCCAATAAAGGCAAAGATACTTGTGCCCATTTTAATATCAATTGATTTATTTTCAGGTTTTAGTGCAAAATTTTCGATGGGCCCAATTGCTCATTTTGCTCATGTAGGCGGTGCACTTACAGGATTTATTATGATGTGGTATTGGAAAAAAAATCAGTTCAATAATAAAAGATGGAATTAGGATATAGATATTTTAACAATCAGCCTATATTCAAGAAAATTATTATTATTAATGTTATAATTTTTTTACTGCCTCTAGTTTCTAATACTTTCCTGTTTCTTTTTAATATTCCTCAAATTAACATTATTAAATTTTTTGATCTTCATCCAAATTTTGAACAAATCATAATGAGCCCATGGAGTATAATAACTTATTCATTTTTTCATTTAGATTTCTTTCATATTTTTTGGAACATGTTTATACTCTATATAGTTTCGGATTATTTCCTCTCATTCTTAGATAATAAAAAATTCCTTGAAATTTACTTTTATGGAGCTATATTAGGTGGTCTTTTATTCATCGTCTCCTATAATATTTTCCCAGCTTTTGAAAATTCTTTTTCTCCGTTAATTGGATCATCTGCAGCTGTATATTCACTTCTCATATTTGTGTGTACATATTTCCCTAATACAAATATTAACTTGATCTTCTTTAATGTAAAGCTCAAGTATTTAGGCTTATTCTATGTCCTTCTTAGTTTAATCCAAATCCCATTTAGCAATGCAGGTGGAAATATTGCTCACCTTGGAGGTGCTTTATATGGATTCTATTATGCAAGGAACTTTAATCTATCAAATTCACCATTTGACTTCATTATTAACTTGATAAATAGTATAAAGACTAAACCAAAAGAAAATCGAGATAATCAAAAAAATATTGATATTATTCTTGACAAGATAAGTAAGTCAGGATATGAGAGCTTAACAAAAAAAGAAAAAGAGTTTCTTTTCAAAAATTCAAAGAAAGATTAAGCTTTATTTCTCTTCTTTTTTAAATAATTAAATAATTGCCAGACTAATATAAAAATTATAAAGTGAGGCAAATAGGATCTTGGCTTTCCATCAAATCCAATAGTTGTGAAAACTCTATCCCATCTAAATTCCCAATTACTAATACCATTGAATAATCCATCTATACTCATCCAAATAAAAACAGGTTTCCCCAATACATGATCAAATGGAACAAAGCCCCAAACTCTTGAATCTTCAGAATTATATCTATTATCTCCCATCATCCAATAATAATCTTGTTTAAAAGTATAATTACTTGATATTTCACCGTTTATGTATATGTTATTATCTACTATCTCAATTTCATTATTTTCATAATCTCTAATTATCTTTTTATACAGTGGAAGATCATCCATAGTCAGTTTAATTTTTTCACCCGCCTTTGGAATATATATTGGACCTAGTTGATCGTTATTCCAATTAAATCTTTTATTGCCTGGAAAGAAAACAGAGTTTGTATAGTTAGTTTTTTCAATAGATCTGAATATTGTGTCAAACTCATTTGAATTTCTAATTATGTTTGCATCATTAATAGTAAGACTCAACTCTTTCTCATTATCAATTATCTCTCTTATGTCTATACTTAGCTCTCTTACTTTTTTTATTGGGATACCTTGATCATCTGTGTAAATAAGATATTCATTTTCATTAGTATTGGAGATACTCAAAATATTGCCTTTCAAGCTATTATATGATTCTTGAGATAAATTTCTTATGACAAATCTTCTGATAAATCCGTCAATTTCAAGATTTTTTAACTTGCTTGATGACACTCCATCTTTAGAAAATATTTTGTAAGTATATAATGGTTTGGCCCTTTCAGGTAATTTATTCTCCTGACCATTTAAATAAACTATTCCATCTTTGATTTCTAATGAGTCACCAGGAATTCCAATTGCTCTTTTGACATAGTTAGATTTTTTATCTCTTGGTTTTATCACACCCTTTTCCTTGACAAAAAACTTTCTAACCGTATCAGCAGGCCAATTAAAAACTACGATATCATTATTTTTAATTTCTTGAAAACCTGGGATTCTAATATAAGGAAGCTGAGGTTTCTTCAGGTAAGACCTTGTCTTGAGTATGGGTATAGTATCGTGAACCATTGGAAAAGATATAACTGTAGATGGTATTCTAGCCCCATAATGAAATTTACTTACTAATAAAAAATCTCCAACTCTTAATGTTTTCTCTAGTGAGCCAGTAGGAATTACAAATGGCTGTAGGATATAATTGTGAACTATAGTTGCAATTACAACTGCAAAAACAAGAGACCCAAGAGACCTTTCAAAATTTGAAAATGAAATATTATCTACATATTTTGTTCTTTTGCTAACATAACTTACATAAAATAGATAAAGACCAAGAGTTGTAATAACAAGTACCCTATCTAATTTTGAGTTGTGATTAAATCTTTTAATAAATTCTACCCAAATTACCGGAATCATTAGAAGATTTATAACTGGAATAAAAACTAGGATGACCCACCATTTAGGTCTATTAATTATCTCTAAATGCTTTACTATGTTGTATACAGGAATTAATGATTTCCAGCTATCAACACCTGCAAGTTTAAAAAGTCTTTGAGATCCAACGAATATTAATAAATTATAGGATAGAAAAAAAAGTAACCATTCGTTTATACTCATATCAGTCTAGATTAATTTTAAATTTAATTCCAGCACTTTGAGAAAAATCAAAATAATTATTTTCTATATATGGCCCAAATGATAGATCTTCACTAACATTAAATTGTAATAAGTGAGCGCCGACATTTGCATCGATAATATTTAAAACATAAGTTCCAACAAGGAACATAAAAGAAAAGTCTTTATATCTTCTGTGAAACTTCATTCCCTCTAGTAATTTTTCATTTTCAGGAATTATTTCAGTATACTCATCATCAAAGTATCCTGCAAGTCTCCTCTTATATGCTGTTCTATATTTCTTCATCTCCTTATTATTATAGTTGTAGTAGTATGCAGATGCTCCTAGACCTCCATAAATTATTGGAATCATCCAATATCTCCTAGTATAAACTTGACCTAAACCAGGAATAACAGAGGAGTAAAATGCAGCTTTAGATGGAGTCAGTGGGTCGTTAATTAATTTTAATTTTTTTGGACTAACGTATGTAGAATCAATATCTGCCTGAGCATTCATTATGAATGAAAGAGAAATCATTATTAATAAAAATATTTTTCTCAATTTGTAATTTTTTTTATAATTGAGTATAACTCATTAATACTCTTAAAAGTAGTTGAAAGGGAGACTTTGCCTTTGCTATTTTCTTTTAATGTTACTTTTGAATTAAACAGCTTCTCAAACTTATTAGTTGCATCTAAATAGATTTTTGATACATCTGAGTTAGAGTTATTAGAAGGTAGGTCTTTATTTCCTCTAGCAATCTTCTCTGTTTGTCTGACAGATAATTTTGATGATATTATTTGTTCATAAATTTCAATTTGTAATTTTTTATCATCAACATTTATTAGAGCTCTTCCATGACCCATGCTCAAGAATCCATCTCTTATACCTGATTGAATAATCGGATCAAGTTTTAAAAGTCGTATGTAATTTGATACAGTTGACCTATCCTTACCTACTAGCCTAGATATAGCATCAACATTTAAGTTATACTCATTGATAAACCTTTCATATGTTAATGCAATTTCAATTGGATCAAGGTCTACTCTCTGTACATTTTCAACTAACGACATCTTTAACAAATCAGTTTCATCTTCAACTGCTTTTATATAGCATGGTATTGATTCTAGATTAGCTATTTTTGAGGCACGATACCTTCTTTCACCAGAAATGATTTCATACTTATCATCATTAATTTTCCTTACAGTAATAGGCTGAATAATTCCAAGTTCTTTAATTGAAACAACAAGATTATCAATTTGATTACTGTCAAAATTTGTTCTTGGCTGATTTGGGTTTACATAAATTTTATCTAATGATAATTGAAGACTATTCGCATTATTCTTAGTATTATTAGAAAAATCAGCATTGTCAGAATTACCAAGCAGAGCATCAAGACCTCTCCCAAGTACTTTTTTTTGTTTTTTATCAGACATTTAATTTCTATTTACAATTTCATCTGCTAAGGAAAGATAATTTTTTGTTCCTTTTGATGAGACATCATAAGTAATTATATCTTTTCCAAAACCTGGAGCTTCACCTAATTTAATATTTCTTTGGATAATAGTTTCAAACACAATATCTCCAAAATGTTTTCTGACTTCCTCTACTACTTGATTTGAAAGTCTTAACCTTGAATCAAACATAGTTAGTAATATTCCCTCAATATCTAATTCCTCATTATGAACCTTTTGAACACTCTTAACTGTATTCAATAATTTTCCAAGTCCTTCTAATGCAAAATACTCACACTGTATCGGAATTAGAACAGAATCAGAGCTTGTAAGAGCATTTAGAGTAATTAATCCAAGAGATGGGGCACAGTCGATTAGTATAAAGTCATAGAGACTTCTCACCTCATTAATTTTTTCCTTCAATCTATATTCTCTTGCTTCTTGATCAACTAGTTCAATTTCAATACCAACTAAGTCTATACTTGACTGAATTAAGTCAAGATTAGGAGACTCGGTTTTTTTTATAACCTCAGAGAAATTTTTTGTTCCAGATAAAACCTGATAAAGAGATAAATCTTTGTTATTTGGGTCAAAACCTAAACCTGAAGATGCATTTGCTTGAGGATCTGCATCTATAAGCAAAACTTTTTTTTCTAAAACCCCTAAGGATGCTGCTAGATTAACTGAAGTTGTTGTTTTACCTACACCTCCTTTTTGATTTGCAATTGAAATTATTTTTCCCATCAGTTATTCGTTTTCAGATTGAAATTCAATAATAAAAATATCCTCATTTTCTTTTTTTAAGTTATACTTTTCTCTAGCATAATGCTCAAGACTATCTATATTATCAAGTTTTTCAATAAGTGATTTGTCTTTAAGTATTTCTTCATTAAGGGCATCTCTCTTGTTTTTAAGTTTCTTAATTTCCTGATTTAACTCTGCATGTATTAATAAAGAGTTTGTATCTAAGAAAGTCATCCAGATCAAAAAAGCAATAGAAATAATTAAATATTTGAAAAAAGATTTTTTAATTAAAACTTTTAGTTTTAAAAAAATTTTATTCATTATTCTGCTTTATCATTTTTAATATAAACTTTGGAAGGAATTATTTTAAAAATACCTTTTTTCTCAATCCCTACATATAAAAAACCATCGGGCCCTTGGACAACTTCCCTTACTCTTCCAACTCTATCTAAAAGTTTCTCTCTTTTATAAACATAGTTTCCAATTAATTCAATTCTTTCTAAATATCTAAACCTAAGAGATCCAATAAATAGGTTTCCTTTCCATTCATCATATATATCTGATGTCAGCATTGTCATTCCAGATGGAGCAATAGAGGGTGTCCAAAAATATGATGGAGATTCTGTACCTTCCAAGGAAGTAAGGTTTGTAAATGAAGTCCCATTATAATTTATACCATTTGATACTATTGGCCAGCCATAGTTCCTTGTTAATAGAGGCTCTTCTCTTATACTATCTCTTTCACGGATTATATTTATTTCATCTCCACCTCTTGGGCCATGTTCATGCATAATTATATCGCCAGGCTCATTTCCAAAAATAATTCCTTGAGGATTTCTATGACCATAACTCCAAATAGCTTTCTTTGCATTTTTCATATTGTAAAAAGGATTATCTTGAGGTATACTTCCATCTAAATACAATCTGTATAGCTTACCCCCATCTTTTGTCAAATCCTGAGGATAAATATCTCTTCCAGCTCTATCACCAACAGTAAAATAGACATATTTATCATCAACTAAAATCTTACCGCCATAATGTCTATATTGATCTGAGTCAGGAGTTGCTTTGTATAAAAGTCTAAGATTAGAAATATTAAAATCGTTATAATTCGCACTATATAAAGCAGTATTTGATTCTTTTGAATTTGATGAGCTGTTACTGGTGGTTAAAAAAATTCTTCTATTGTTTTTAAAATCTTTATCAACCTCTATATCAAGAAGACCACCTTGTCTATTTTCAACAACTTTTGGTATACCTCGAACAGGAGTTTTAGTATTATTTTTTACATGGTACAGTATACCCTTTTTATCCGTCACAAGTATTTCATTTTCATTAATAAATGATATACCCCATGGAATATCAATTCCATCTACCACCTTTTCTAAAAATATTTTAGAGTCATCTCCAAGTTTAATAAATGGGGGGTTTTCAGATTGGGCACATGAAAAACTTGTGCAGAGAGAAATTAGGATTAAATAAAAATGTGTGTTCTTCATAATTAATTCGAATTTAAAATAATTTAATCACTCAATAAAGTTTTTTTTATATCAAGTCAATTAAACTAACATTCTGATAGTTTCTTTTTAAATAAATTAATGTCTTTTCCATTAAATCTCCCATTGATTCACATTTTAAAAATGAATTTTCATTGGTAAATTTAAATATCTCTTTTCTTAAGTTTACTACATTTTCTTTAATACTCACAGTATCCTCCTTCATAATGTCAATCAATAATTTCATTCTTTCATCAGAGATAATAAGTCTCCTTGAAATAGTTGATCTTTCTTCAATTTTATATTGAGTAATAGAGTCTGCTTTAAGCTTAGATCTAACTAGATCCATCATTGGTTTATTCTCTTTGAAAAATTGTGGTCTGTATACTGAAAATTTTCCTTCAAAGCATTGTTGGTCAAAATCAATTGCACGAATTTTGTAGATAACCTGATCAAAATCATGAATGGGTATAACTACATAATTATATGATCTCATATCTCCAAGTAATCGAATCATACATCTTTCATTAAACTTTACATACTCTTTCGCAATTTGAGCTTTTTGTATTTCTGAACATTTGGGTAAATATTCTTGAATAAATATATCTCCAGGAATTCCAGCTATATGTTCTTCTATAAGTGAAGCATCATTAACTAGAAAATTAAGATTTCTTGGAGATAGCATATGCTCAAATTCAATTCCGTAAACTCTTGATGCATCTGTTTTTTTGACATAGAAATATGTAAAATTATCATTTACAATATTCCTAATTTTTACTCTAAATGGCTTGGAGTTTCCAAAAGTGCAATAGTCAACAGAGTCTATAGAAAGATAAGGTATCGACGAGGGGTTACCATCTGAATGTAATAATGTATAAATTATTTTTAGGTTGTTATCAATCTCTTGTCTCTCACTCTCATTAAAAATAAGTCTTACCCATAGAGTGTCTCTGTTTTTTTTATCATAAAGGTTTACAGACTCAGAAAATCTTAATAAATCATCATAGGATATAACATCATCAATCCATCTATCATGAGTTTTTAAAAAATCTTTTAATTTTTTTGAGATATGGAAGAATGGCTTCTTCTTTGATATTAGTTTCTTATTATCTGCCATAAATTAAATATACAATAAACCTTTAAAGTCGGGATGACAGGATTTGAACCTGCGACCCCACGCACCCCATGCGTGTGCGCTACCGAGCTGCGCCACATCCCGTGAATACAAATATAATTTTAAAATAGGTTTAAGTTTGTGGATTTCTAAAAAAATAGAATAAAAAGGTAGCTATATAACTACTTAATTATGTCGGGGTGGCAGGATTCGAACCTGCGACCTCCGCGTCCCAAACGCGGCGCGATAACCGGGCTACGCTACACCCCGAAAAATGAGTTGCAAATATAAGCTTAAATAAATTCTTGCCAAATTATTTTACCATAATCACTTATACAGAAACTGGTGACATAATCTTAATATCATTGTACTTAATTTGCCCTCTAATCACAGACGATATATTAGACATTAATGCATTAATTACAGGAAGTTTTAGTTGACTTTTTGAATATATCATGCTAATTTCTCTTGCAGGTGCAGGATCTTGAAAAGGAATTATATTTTCAATATTTTTTGGCGAAAGATTATTGGAATGTAGATAAGGAATAATTGTCATCCATGGACCATTGTTTGATAAATTAATTAATGTTTCAAAACTACCACTCTTTAATTCATATTGTTTATTCAGGTCTTCCAATGAACACAAATTTAAAACTTGATTTCTAAAGCAATGTCCATCTTGTAAAATTAACAAGTCGCCATTCGACAAGTCGTCTAATTCTAAATACTTATTGCCAGATAGTGCATGGTGCGGAGGAACATAAGCTACAAATGGCTCGTAGTAAAGTGGTCTCTCTAATATCTTACTGTTGTTTAATGGTGTGGCAGCTATTGCACAGTCTATGGAATTATCTTCTAGTTTTTTAACTATTGTTTCAGTATTAAGTTCTTCTATTTTTAAATCTACATTTTTGTGTTTTTTTGTAAAAATATTAAGAAATAATGGTAACAAAGTTGAAGTTACAGTTGGAATAATACCAACTTTTAAAGTTCCTCCAATAACACCTTTTTCTTCAGAGATAACATCATTCATTCTTGATGACTCTTCTATAATCTTTCTTGCTTGATTTAGAACTTTTTCACCAACTTCAGTAACCTGAAGCGGTTTTGTTGATCTATTAAAAATTGTAACGCCAAGTTCTTCCTCAAGTTTTTGTACTTGCATACTAAGAGTTGGTTGAGTTACAAAACATTTTTCTGAAGCTGTAGTAAAATTTCCAAATTCAGCAACTGCTAATGTATATTTAAGTTGTGTAATTGTCATTATAAGTTAAATTTATATTTTTTCAAAACTAAATAAAATTTTATTATTTAAAATTAAAGAAATGTTAAATACTATTATGACATATGTTTTTATATTTGATCTTTAATAAAATGTTTTGAAAAAAAATATTTTTGGCCAGACAATCTTTCTTAAAAGATTGATAATTGGCTTTGTAGGTTTAATTACTCATAGAACATTTAGGAGTAAGAAATTTGAAATTAAAGGCTCAAAAAACCTCGTTGATCTTCCACAAACTAATGTTCTTTTCGTAAGTAATCATCAAACATATTTTTATGATGTAATAGCTATGTTACATGTATTCAATTCATCTGTTAGAGGAAGGATTGATTCAGTTAAAAGACCTAAATATCTTATTAGTCCTAAGACAAACCTATATTACATTGCATCTTTAGAGACTATGAAGAAGTCTATAATTACAAAATTGTTAACATATGCTGGAGCTGTTCTTGTTCAAAGAAGTTGGAGAGACTCCGGTGAATCTGTATCAAGAGAAATAAGATCAGAAGATCCAGACAATATTAAATTAGCTTTAGAAGATGGATGGGTAATAACATTTCCAAGAGGGACAACAGACAATACAAAACCAATTAGAAAAGGTACCGCACATATTATAAAAAGTAATACCCCTCTTGTAGTTCCAATAAAAATCTCTGGATTTAACAATGTTTTTCAGAGAAATGGACTAAAGGTTATAAATAGAAAAAAAGAATTCTCTATTGAAATAATGAAGCCTTTAAGAAAAGGTATTACTGATAACTCAATTGAACAAATAACAACTGAGCTAGAGAATATAATTAATTAGATAATTTATCTAAATCCTCGGTAATATTAATCTCCATACAACCAATTCTCATACCAGAGGCACCAGAGGGTTGTGATACATAATCATCTTGACCGTTATGAATTATTACAGATTGATCTAGAAGATCATTTTCTTTTCCGCAACCTAGACACCAAAGATCAGTAGAGAAATTTACCATACCATGACCAATACTATCAATCTCAAAATTTCCAACAGCGCCAAGGTGAAATCCAGTTGGATCTCCCCATTTACTGTGCTTAGTATTAGTGGGATTCCAGTGACCGCCTGTACTCAATCCATCGCTTGATGAACAATCACCAAATTCATGAATATGAATAGCTTTTAAACCTGGTTCTAGACCATATACATGAGCTTCTAAATGAACTGAATCCTTTTTTTGTGTAAATGATATTGTTCCAGAGATGTTAGAGTTATTAAGTGGGATTATTGACTTTTTTATAATGATAGTTTTATCCTCAGTGTTATTACAAGCTGTAAAAACAGCTAAAAGTAAAAATATAATTAATTTAGTGGCAAGTGTTTTCATAATGCTAATTTAAAATTAAATATGTTCAAAAGAAATTTTTTTAAAATATATGTTTTATTATGGTTTATAACCGGCTGTAAAGTATCCTACAATACATATGACTTTGAGGATAGTCCAGAAATCTCAAAACCAAATTATAGTAGTAATGATAGTTGGGCAGTACTACCCAATAAAATTCCAGATGAAATAACTCAGTTTAAAATTCATACTGCTGAGAAAAATGCTGATGTATTTTTTATATATCCGACATTAATTGATGGTAAAAATCAGAAAGAATGGAATTCAGATATATGGGATCAAGAAATCAGGTATGATGTTATAAATAGACCAGTAAAATATCAAGCAACTGCATGGATGGAAGCAGGAAACTTATATGTCCCATTTTATAGACAAGCTCATATAAGAGTATTTAATGAAAAATTTAAAGAAGATGGTAAGAAAGCACTTGATCTTGCATACTCTGATATAAGAGATGCCTTTATATATTTTATTAATAATTTCAACAATGGTAAACCTTTTATAATCGCTTCTCATAGTCAAGGAACCATCCATGCTAAAAGACTAATATCTGAATTTATTGATGGAAAAGAGTTACAGGATAAATTAATTGCTGCATATTTAGTAGGGATTAAAGTTAATGAAAATGACTTTCAAGCCATAAAACCAATGAATTCTCCAGACGAAATCGGTGGTTTTGTTTCATGGAATACATTTAAGTATAATAAGTATCCAAGAAAAGATAATTATGAGAACTGGTTTAAGGGTGGGGTGACCACCAATCCAATAACCTGGGATGAAAAAAAAGAAGTTAAGAAAGATCTACATAAAGGATTACTCTATAGAAATCTCGAAATTTTTAATAATAACATTGATATTAAATTAATT